>JAHJDS010000493.1 GCA_018812395.1 Pseudomonadota bacterium | reverse complement strand
TCAAGGAGATCGACGGCGGCCAGCTCTTGCCGACCACCGTGGCCGCCCAGGGGTACGTCAGCCACTGATGCCGGGCAGGCTTTTTCCTCAATAACGATGATTGGATTCATACGGATCACGATGGCGACGCGGCCGGAAACCGGCCCGGCCCCTCACTTCAGCCGGCGCAGGCCATCGGCCATGCTCCGGCCGCGGTAATAGTCCCCGGCCCCCTGGAACAGGCCGCGTCTGAAGTCGGGGCTGTGTTCGGCGTGGCGATCCAGTTGCCGGCCAATTAGGCGAACGAACCGGGCGTAGGTCGTCGCCCGGCCGCTGGTTTTCAGTTGCCCCGCCGCGGCGTAGCCGAGGCGGTACCCATGGACCAGTTCGGTGGTCTGGGCCGGGGCGCGACCGACGGCCGGGGCCGCGACGAGTATCGCCAGGACAAGGGCCGCTGTTTTCAATCGGCTCATCGACTCCCCCCACATCCGGTATTCAGTATAGGGGGGCCGCGGCCGGTCGGCAAGGGGAGCCGGGAGGGGATCGAGTGACGCCGCATCAAGTGGACCGGGCCGAGATCATCACCCTGGTGGACAATCTGAGCGATCAGGTCATGGCCGGCGACGAGCGGATCGAGCGCCCCAAGCTGCTCCCGGGCCCCGACCACCGGGTCAATCCGCTCCTGGCCGAGCACGGCTTCGCGGCCCTGATTCGGCTGTTTCGGGGCGGGGAGGTCCGGGAGGTCCTGCTGGACACGGGCCTCACCGGCCGGCCGCTCCTCCACAACGCCGGGCAGTTGGGGATCGACCTGGGTCGCGTCGAGGAGATGGTCCTCAGCCACGGCCACTTCGATCACCTCGGCGGCCTGGCGGCCCTGGCCGGTCGGCTGCGCTCGCCGGTCCGGGTGGTGGCCCATCCCGACGCCACGCTCAGGCGCTTCCTCAAGAGACCGGACGGTCAACTGGTGGCCATGCCGGAATTTTTGACGGAAAACTTCGCCGACACGCCGCTCCGGTTCGAGTTCACTGCCGAGCCGGCCTTCCTGGCCGGCGGGGCGCTGCTGACCACCGGCCAGGTGGCGCGGACGACCGAATTCGAGTTTGGTTTTCCGGTTCAGTACGCCGAGCGCGAGGGCCAACTGGAATCCGACGCCCTGATGCACGACGACATGGCCGTGTTGTTCGTGGTCAAGGGCCGGGGCCTGGTCGTCCTGACCGGCTGTGGTCACGCCGGCGTGGTCAACACCGTTCGCCACGCCATGAACCTGACCGGGCGGGACAAGGTCTACGCCGTGCTGGGCGGGTTTCATCTTCAGCCGCCGGTGAGCGACGAGACCATTCGGGCCACCGTGGACGAGTTGGCGGCCCTGGCCCCACAGGTCCTGATGGCCACCCACTGCACCGGCTTCGAGGCCCAGGCCAGGCTGCGCCACGCCCTGCCCGAGGCGTTTGTCCTGGGCACGGTCGGCAGCACGCTGCGCCTGTAGACCGACCGATCCCCCCGCCTCCCCTCCCGGCGAGGACCCCGATTCAACCCGCCGGACCGGGCACCCCTTTTCAGCCAAGGCCACACATGATATGCTAATATCGAAATCTATACGCGACGACCCCTTTTCCCTCTAATTTCCCGGTTCCTCGGGGCCAATTGAGCCCCTAAGCCAATCGGCCCGCGGGACGCCGGGGCGGGGTCGAGATGAGAGACGACAAAAAGACCAAGGCCCAATTGCTGGGCGAACTGCTCGAGTTGCGCAATCAGATAGAGGCGCTTCAAGGGACCGAGACCGAGCGGGCCCGGCTGACCGGCATCCTGGATTCGACCACTGACTACGTTGGCACGGCCACCCCGGACGGCCGGTTGACCTATATGAACCGGGAAGCGCGGCACCTGCTGGGCTGGGGTGAGGACGAGGACCTGGCCGGCCGGCAGATTGCCGACGTCCATCCTTCGTGGGCCCTAGACAGCGTCTTTAATGAGGGCATATCGTCGGCCCTCCGGGACGGCATCTGGGGGGGCGAGACCACCCTGTTACGCCATGACGGCGTCGAGATCCCGGTCTCCCAGGTGATCATGGCCCACCGGTCGCCCGGCGGGGAGGTGGAATACCTCTCGACCATAATGCGTGATATGTCCGAGGCCAAGCGGGCCGAACAAGAACGGCTGGCCCATGTCCGGATGCTCGAGGCCCTGGATGAGATCAATCAGGCCTTTCAGGGCACGGACGATCTGGACCAGATGATGTCCGACGCCCTC
>JAHJDS010000492.1 GCA_018812395.1 Pseudomonadota bacterium | reverse complement strand
GGCCGACGACGATCTGCCGCGGGCCAGCCTGGACCGGGACCAGATGACCCAGGTCTTCCTGAATCTTGTGGTCAACGCCCTGGAGGCCATGCCCCAGGGCGGGCGGCTCGAGGTGAGCGCCGGCCAAGACGGCGGCTTCCTGGAGGTCAGGGTAGGCGACACCGGGGCCGGCATTGCCCCGGCCGACCTGACCCGCCTGTTCGACCCCTTCTTCTCCACCAAGAAGAAGGGGTCCGGCCTGGGACTGGCCATCGCTCAGCGGATCGTGGACAATCACGGCGGGACCATCCGGGCCGAAAGCGAACCGGACAAAGGCACCACCTTCGTGGTGCGCTTGCCGCTCGACGGACCGGTGGCGGCCGCGGCCCAACCTTTGGAGGAGAAGTAGGAGATGCCCCACGTCCTGGTCGTGGATGACGAGTCGGCCCACCGGCTGATGCTGCGGGCCCATCTCGAGGAGGCCGGGCACCGGGTCTCCGAGGCGGCCGACGGGGTCGAGGCCGTCGAGGCCGTGGCCGGCGCCCTGTTCGACCTGGTGCTGTTGGACCAGCGCATGCCCAACCTGGACGGCCTCGAGGCCCTGACCTCAATCAAGAGGCTCCGGCCCGATCTGCCGGTGATCATGATGACCGCCTACGGGTCCATCGAGAACGCTGTCCGGGCCCTCAAGCTGGGCGCGGCCGACTACGTGACCAAACCCCTCGATATCGAGGAGTTGATGATCAAGATCGGCCGGACCCTGGATCACGTCCGGCTGGCCGAGGAGCACCAGGCCCAGCGGGAGCGGCTGGACGCCCGGTTCGATTTTTCGGCCCTGATCGGCGAGTCGGCCCCCATGCGCCGGATCAAGGACGGCCTCAAGCTGATCGCCCCCTCCACGGCCACGGTCCTGATCACCGGCGAGAGCGGCACCGGCAAGGAGGTCCTGGCCAACGTCATTCACCAAAACTCGGACCGGGCCGGGGGCCGGTTCGTGGCCGTCAACTGCGCCGCCCTGCCCGAGCAGCTCCTCGAGTCAGAGCTGTTCGGGCACGAGAAGGGGGCCTTCACCGGGGCCGTGGCCCGCAAGAAAGGCCGGTTCGAGTTGGCCGACGGCGGCACCGTTTTCCTCGACGAGATCGGCGAGATGAGCCCGGCCACTCAGGCCAAGTTCCTCCGCGTCCTGCAGGAGCGCTCCTTCGAGACCGTGGGCGGGGTCAAGCCGGTCACGGTCGACGTCCGGGTCATCGCCGCCACCAACAAGGACCTGGCCGCCGAGGTCGCCGCCGGCCGTTTCCGCGACGACCTACTCTACCGCCTCAACGTGATCACCATCGATCTGCCGCCCCTCAAGGATCGGCTCGAGGACCTGCCCCTGCTGGTCGAGCATTTCATGGGACTCTACAACGAGTCCAACCACCGCCGGGTGCGCGGCCTGGCCCCGGAGGTGATCGAGGTCTTCCGGCGCCACGACTGGCCGGGCAACGTCCGGGAGCTGGCCAACGTCATCGAACGGGGGGTGATCCTGGCCCGGGGCGATCTGATCACCCGGGACGAACTGCCGGGGACAATGCGTCCGGCCGAGGACAGCCCGGGCGAGGGGCGTCTGCGGCCGGGGATGTCCATCAAGGACGCCGAGCGGCTGCTGATCGAGCAGACCCTGATCGAGACCGGCGGCAACCGCACCAAGGCCTCCGAGCTTTTAGGCATCACCCGCAAGACGCTCTTAAACAAGATCAAGGAGTACGAGCTGGATTTGTGAGGAGAACCGACAATTATTGGTCATTTCATTCAGGCCTCGACCAAGAAGGTGAACCCCTAGATCGAGACGACAAACGGCGGGAAAATTTCCTCGAGGATCTATTGGTGATGGAGCTTGAACCTGCCCGTCGGGCCACTGACCGCTGACGCCCCGCTTACCCCTCCCCGGGCTCGGCCCGGTCGGGTTCGGCGGCCCAGACCCGGCGGACCCGGTACACCCGGGAATCGTTGGCTTTGCCACCTAACCGCACCAAAATCTCGGCCACAAACCCGAACAAAAACGACATGGCCGCCATGACGATCAGCATCGCGCCCAAGACCAGCCAGCCTTGAAGGCCGGCCAGACCCGAGGTCTTGGCGGCCAGACCGTAGATCGCCGCGGCGGCCAGTAGCAAAAAACCCAGACCGAACAGCAACCAGCCGAGCTTGCCAAAGGCCCTCATCGGCCGATCCAGGTAGCGGCGCATGAGGTGGAGCATGACGAGGTCGGTCATCACCCCCAGGGTGCGGGACAGGCCGTAGCTGCTTCGGCCCGAGCGGCGCTCGACCTGGGAGACGGGGATCTCGGTTATCCGGGCCCCGAGATGGTGGCCCAATATTGGGAGGTAACGGTGGGCCTCGCCCCACAGCCGCATCTCCATGGAAAATTCCCGGCGAAAGGCGCGAAAGGTGTTTCCGAAATCGTGCAGGGCGACGCCAGAGGCGGCCCGGAGCAAGGCGTTGGCCGCCCGCGAGGGCCAGCGCCGCCGGACGCCCTCGACCCTCTTGGTCCGCCACCCGCAGACGATGTCGGGACCCTCTTCCAGTTTGGTCAGAAAGGCGGGCAGTTCCTCCGGAAAGGTCTGCAGGTCGGCATCCATGGTGACGATGATCTCCCCCCGGGCGTGGTCCAGGCCGGCCTGCAGGGCCTGGGTCTGGCCGTAGTTGCGCCTCAGCTCGACCACCCGCAGCCGCGGCTCGGCCTCGATCAGGCCCGTTAAAATTTCGAGGGTGCCGTCCACGCTGCCGTCGTCGGCCAGGACGAACTCGAAGTCATAGCTCTCGGCCAGGCCGTCGGCCGTGGCCCCCAGTCTTTGGACGAATTCATGGACCAGGGCCTCCTCGTTGTACACCGGCGCCACGACGGTGACCAGGGTTCGCCCCATGGGTGATTCCTTATGATTGCGGGGAAAATGATGATCGGACACATGATACCGCCTGGGCCGGCGCCAGTCCATAGAAACACCGGGCCGGGATCGAACGCGCGGATTCGGGACTAAACGGCGCGATTGTACCTTGTCGCCGGCACTGGCCAAAGATAGAATCTGGTTCGGGGGTCTGAGTTTTTTCTGGGGGGCGATTCACCCCGGGGACTCGGATGGGTGCCCATGCGCCGGAGTGAGGATCTTTCAATGACCGTGGCGTCTACATCCGATGACGGCCTAGTGTGGACCAGGCGTTTTTACTGGTGGCTGGCCGCGTCGCTTCTGGTCCGGCTGGCGTATATCGCCCTCAGCCCCTGGATCTGGCGCCGGATGAGGCCTACTACTGGGACTGGTCGCGCCGCCCGGCCTGGGGCTACTTCAGCAAGCCCCCCCTGGTGGCCTGGTTGATCGCTTTGTCCACCGGATTTTTCGGGACCACGTCATTCACGGTGCGCCTCCCGGCGGTCGTCTTGATGACGCTCACCACCTGGACCCTTTTTGCCTGGGCCCGTCGGCTGTACGACTCCCGGACCGCCTTTTGGGCCGCCGTGACCCTCAGCCTCACCCCGGCCGGCGTCGCCCTGGGGGCCCTGATGACCCCGGATGCGCCGCTGGTGTTTTTCTGGACCCTGGCCCTTTACCTGCTTAGTCGGGCCCTGCAGGCCAAGGACCGGGCGGGCGGGTGGTGGCTGGGGGTCGGTCTGGCGGTCGGATTGGGGCTGCTCAGCAAGCAGACCATGCTGGCCTTTCCCGTTCTGACCGGAGTCTTGCTCCTGGCCAACTCCTCCTTCCGACACCATTTGAGGCGGCCGGGGCCGTATCTAGGCTTGGGGCTGGCCCTGCTGTGGCTGACGCCGGTGCTATGGTGGAACCAGGGACACCACTGGATCACCTTCTGGCATACCACCCATCATTTCCAACCGAGTTTCCAGGGGCTCTTGATTGCTCCGGCCGGGGCGGCCCTGTTTGTCGGCGGACAGCTCCTGATTTTCTCGCCCCTGGTCTGGCTGCTGATGGTCGCGGTGGGCGGCCGGATGTCGTGGCCCAGGGCCGCAGGGCGGGAGGGGCGGGCCCTGATGCTGGTGATCTTCGGTTTCTGGCCGCTGCTGGGGGTGCTGGGGCTTAGTCTCTTTCAGCCGGTCAATCCCAACTGGCCGGCCGTGTTCTATCCGGCCGGGATGGTTTTGCTGGCCGCTTGGGCCGGCGGCCGGGTGTCGGCCGGCCCCCGGCTGGATCGCCGGCGGCGTCTGTTCATGCCGGCAATGGCCATCGGTGCGGCCTTTGCCCTGGCGACCTTCAGCCTGCCCTACGTGTTTCGGATTCCGAGCCTGGCGGGGAGCCGGATCGATACCACGGCCCGGCTGCGCGGCTGGCAAGAACTGGGGCGGGCCATTGGAAAGGTCCTGGCCGGGTTGCCCCGGCGGCAAAAGACCTTCCTCCTGGCCCACCGCCGCCAGGAGGCCGGCGGGCTGGCCTTTTACGTCCCGGGGCGGCCCCGCGTCTATCAATGGCGGTTTGTTCCGGGCCGGATCGAGAGTCAGTACCATATCTGGCCGGACCCGACGGACAGGATAGGCTGGGACGCCCTGGTGGTGTGGCCCGCCTTGCGACCGGTCCCTTCGGACCTGATCGCGGCCTTTAAATCCGTCCGGTTGCTGACGACTATTCATCGGCCGGGCCAGCCGCCGGGCAGGCGCGGCTATGCGGTCTATCTCGGCCGCGGGCTCATCGCCTGGCCGCGGTGACGGCCCCCAAGGTTTATGTATTCAGAAAGCATTGACGATACCGCTTCAAGGGCAGCCGACCTGCTAGGCATCACCCGCAAGACGCTTTTAGACAAGATCGAGGAATACGAACTGGATTTGTGAGATAGATCAACAAGAAATTATTTTTTCAGTCAGTCCTCCACCAAATAGTCGGAGTCAACCTTTTTTACTTCATAGACGGCATTTGTTGTCACGCCGACATTAAAGTCGATCATTAATTGCGCCAGGCGATCACCGTCGATGAGGATAATCTTGCTGTCAATACCGGCGGCGTAATCTATGGCTTCTTGTGAAAAGGACGAAGTCGTGATGAAAACGCCCTTTCTGGCCCGTCGTCCGTGGAGCGCACCGACGAACTTCTGGATTTCAGGGCGACCGACGACTCCTTCCCAGCGCTTGGCCTGGATGTAGATGCGATCAAGCCCAAGACGGTCCTCGTCGATGATCCCGTCG
>JAHJDS010000491.1 GCA_018812395.1 Pseudomonadota bacterium | reverse complement strand
GGATGAGGTTGACGCTCGCCGGTCGGGAGTGTTAATCTGGCCGACCGCGCCCATCTCTCGAACCCGTGTGAGGACGCCCCATGACCCGACGCCTGTGCTTCCTGGTTCTGACGATGCTGTTTTTGGCCGCCCTGGTTGGGGCCTCCCGACCGAACAAGATCATGCTGCGGGAGCAATATCAGGTCGGTCAGCGCTGGTCACAGGATTTTTCCCTCCACGTCTCGATGAAGCTGACCTATCAGGTCAACGGGGAGAACCAAATCAAGAAGGTCTGGTACCAGTCCCGGGAGCGCTTCGTGGACGTGGTCCTGGCCGTGGACGGGGACGGCAGTTTGCTCGGGGTCAGGCGGCGCTACGAGCGGGCCGTGGAAAACAAAGACGGGCGGCGGACCACCCGCTGGTACCAGGGCAAGACCGTTCACCTGACCAAGAACGGCCCCCAGACCCGGTTTCGGGCCGCCAACACGGACTTGTCCCCGGCCCAAACGAAGCTGTTGGCCGAGGCCCTGGGGCCGGTGGTCGTGCTGTCGTCCCGCCCGGTGGGGCCGGGTGACCACTGGTTGGTGAGCGAGAAGGCCCTGCGTCGTTTTCTGCGCCTGCCGGCCAAGGCCCAGGCCCGGGTGCGGTGTCACTGGATTCGGACCATCGAGACCGCCGGCCGCCGGGTGGCCCTCATCAGGGCCGAGATGAACGTGTTTTTGCCGCTCAAAAGCGGCCTGATTCTGGACATGCGGCTGAAGGGTCGCATCCAATTCGATCTGACCTCCAGGCGGGTGATCGCCGCCGGCTTTCAGGGGCCCCTCAAGGTCAGGGGCGGCCTCAGGTTGATGGTCGCCCGGCTGCCCATGACCGGTCACGGCCGGGCCAGAATGGACATGGTGCGCCGCCCGGCAAACTGACCTCGGGCGGTCAAGAGGTATCTTCGACAACCGCCAAACCGGACGCGTTTGATTGACCTTGAACGGAAAAAAAATGGAATCTGTCGACATTAACGGGCGGGTCTGGACGGGACATTGGCCGAGGTTGACGGCGACGATGGCGGCGATGATAACCTGCCTGGCGGCCGCGTCGTGCGCCGTGGTCCCGGTATTGGTCCTGGTCGTGGCCTCATCGGGCGGCCCGGATTATGAGTCCGTGGCGCGGGAGGCCCGCCGCCTCAAAATCAAGGTGGACCGCCCCGGCTCATGGTCGGTTGACGTTGGTCACGTGGACATGTTGGGCCGGTACCGGGCCGCGGAAGGGGACCAAAAATATTGGGCCGTCAAGGCCAAGGTGACCTACCGGGCCTGTCCCCGAAGCCTGCCCCGGGGTCAGGCCGGGAAATGCTTCACCAGCGCCGCCGAGCGGATGTATTTATTTAACCAGGTCGATGGCCGGTGGCGATGCCTCAAGGTCGAGCCGGCCCGGCACTGGGTCATCAAGCAGGCCGATCAATTACCCAACCCGATCCAGACCCTCAAAGATTTGCGTCAGCGCTGATCGTCTGTTCAGGGGATCGTCTTGCCGCAGCAGCTCCCCGGGCCGGCGCAGCCCGAGGCCGTGGCCGGAGTGGCCCCGCAGCAGGCCGTGTCCGCCTGGCCCGGCAGATCCATGCCGGACCGGCCGGTCAAGGACGAGGTGGGCGACATCACCTGGCGCAGGCTTGTGCCGCCGCATTTATCACACCGGAGGTCAGGGGTATCCCCCATGACCAGCACCTCGGTCAGGTGGCCGCAGCTTTCACACAAATAATCGTAGAGGGGCATGTTGGCCTCCGACAAACATCTCAAAGATAAGTCGTTTTTAGGAGATTATAGCCCACCGGACCGTCAGGTCAAGACCCCGACAGAGGCCGGCGGTCCACCTGGCCAACGCCATCAAATGGGCGGTCCCCTTGTGCCAAGCAGATAACGGGACAGGGCGCGGCCGGCCGCCCCTGGTCAGGGCCCAAGGGCGGCCGGGCCGCGACGGGTTATTGGTGGCGGGTCGGGTCCATGACCCGGCCCAGGAACAGGATGGCGCCGGTAGAATTGTCCCGGATCAGGTACAAGAAAGGCCGGTCGGCCCGGAACACCGGCGGCCGCGACTGGACCGGCCCCGCCGAGGTGAACCTCATGACCACCGCCGTGGCCGCGGCCGCCTCGGTGCCCGTCTCGTTGACCTCGATGAAGGCCTTGTGGAACACGGCCGAGATGTACAGATTACGCTGGCCGTCCATGCGGCTGAAATCGGCCCGGGACTTTATGAAGGCGTCCCGCATCCCCAGGGCCCTCAAAACTTGGGTCAGCTCGATGGTCGGCGTGGTGATCTTGAACCGCGGCAGGGCGACCAGGACCACCTTTTTTTCACTCAGACGCTTCATCCACCGGGACAGATCGGTCGGATTCAGACGCCCTTCCAGCCGGGCCAGGCCGTCGTGCTTTTTAGGCAGAAACATAATCATGGACAGTCGCTTCCCGGCGTAGGGTAGCTCCAGGACCTTGAAGGAGCCCCAATCGCCGTAACGGACGTGGGCGATGGGTCGGCCCCCGGGGGCGGTGAGGCGCATCATCTTGACCTTGATCTTCCGGCCGCTTTTCAATGTGAAGTCGGCGTCCCGGGTCTTTTTTTGGTCGAACTTGACCAGCCAGTCGCCCTTGAAGTAGATGGCGTTGGTCAAGACCAGCCGGGTCAGGGCCGTGACGCCGCCCGGCGGGATCAGGTCCTTGATCCGGTCCATGGTCACCCTGGCCACCCAGGCGTTGATCCGTTTCCGGGCCGCCTCGGCCCGGGCCTTGAAGTCCTGGGGAAAGACCCGCCGGCCATAGTGGGTGGTGACCAGTCGGATGAAGCTCTTCAGAAAGGCGTAGTCCCGTTGCGGCCACAGGGCGTTGGCCACGTGCAGTTTCAGGCCTTTTTGCCGGGCCGCGGCCAGGCTCCGGAGCAGGGCGCCACCGGCGGCGTGGAAGCGCCCGTCCGCCAGGGCGATCCGCAGGGCCCGGGCCATCTGGGCCTTGGTCTCCCCGGCGGCGCCGGCGTAGGCCATGGCCAGGGCGGTCAGGATCGAGTACGGCGAGAAGATGATGTTTTTGCCCTGAAAGGACTCATGGCGGCGCAGTTGTTGGTACAGATCGATCGCCAGGGCGTTCTGGCCCCGGACCAGGCTTGGCACGTCGCTCGGTCCGGCGCCGGCCAGGGTGGCCCCGAAGGTCAATGCGAGCGCCAGGACCACGGCCTTGACACCCGTTTGGCGGGGGATGAGACGGATCATGGTGTTATCTCCCATGCAGTTCCGTTTTGGGTCTGGCCGGTCGGAACTAATGTGGCTCCGGCCGGCCTGTCCCTTTTGACCGTCAAACACGAGCGCTGGTTCCCGCCCGGATGCGCTGAATTCGCCCTGGTCGTCAATGAAGACCGTGAATTCATTCTTTAAAATTTAATCGAGAATAACCGACCAAAACCCCCCGTTCGGGCCGGCCGGCGCCGGTCCGCTGCGGTTTTCGTCCCCCATTGCCCCCTGGCCGATGGTCACCTGCCAGAAGAAGCGATAAGGACTATGACTGACGGCGCGCCCCAAGGCCGCGCGGAGGCGGACCAGGCGGGCGGCCCGGGACCGGAGGCCGGTCAGGCCCTGACGGACCAGGAGTCGGCGCAGCCGGGGCACGTCGCCCGGGTCCCGGGCGTAGAGCCGGAAACCGGCGTAGGCCCGCCGGGCGAGGAGAAAGCGCCGCCCCCGGGGATCGAACCTGACCGGCCGGAGCCGGGCAATGCGCCACAGCCCCATCAGGGCCGAGGGCACGATCAGCCCCTTGAGTTCGGACCGGACGCCGACCACCTTGACCGGGCAGGTCAGCGGTCCGCCCGCGAGGCCGAGGACCGTCACCTCGAGCCGGTCGTTGACCGTAAGTCCCGGGCCAAAGGCCGGGGCCAGGGCCCGCAGCAGGGAAGAATGCCGGGCATTTTCCCGCGGCGGGCCCCAGGGCGGGACAAAGGGCAGGCCGTGGACCTTGAAAAAATATCGGGCCGCGGACAGACCGAAAGCCCGCGTCACCCGGGGCAGGGAGGGCAGGGGCCAGGCCGGGGCCGTGACCAGGACCGTTATCGGCCGCACCCAGGGGACGATCATCATGTCGCCGGCCCGGCGGCGGACAAGCTGATACGAGTCGAAATCGACCGGACGGCGGCGGGCCAGCAGCAAATAGACCAGGGCCTCGCTCGAGGCGGCGAAGCCGATCACGTCCGCCCGGCGGTCCGGGGCCACGGCCCGCCACCGGGTGACCCCGGTGCCGGTGGTCAGGGCCTCCATCCGGGCGGGCTCGGGGGGCTGGTCGAACCACAGGGCGAAGCCGTCGAACCGGGGAAAGGCGGCCCGGGCCCGACCCGGCCAGCCCAGCCGGGCCACCTCGAACCCGTCCTTGTAGTCGGCCACGGCCTCTGCCAGCCGGAAGGGAATATAAATCAGCGGCCGACCCCCGGGGCGGGGTGGCAGTACCCCCGCCACCATCAGGCCCACCTCCCCGAACTGGGATTGACCCCCGGCCCGGCGGCTGACCCGGAGGATCAGCCGGTCGCCGGTCCGGGCCCCCAGGGTCTTGGCCGCGGCCCCGGACATCACCGCCCGGCGGCCCGAGGGCGCGGGCAGGCTGGAGGACGAAAATTCGGGATCGCCGGGGGCGGTGGGCACGAGCCGGACGGGCGACCACCCCGTGGGCGGCCAGAGGCCCTTCGGGGCGAATTTGAAGAACTTGCCCGTGGCCCGGGTGACGATCTTTCGAACGACCCGGGCCGGGTCGGGCGTCGTTTTCAGCCGGACCAGGGCTCGGGTGACGATCCGCCGGAATCGGGGGATGACAAAGGCCACCTCGGGTCGGCGGCGCATCCGAGTGAACCATTCGGGCGAATAGCCGTGGCCCGGTCCCGAAGTGATCCGCAGGGCCGCCCGCCCGGCTTCGAGGCGCAGGACGGCCCTCAACCGCCACATCAGGCGGGCCAAGGGGGATTGAAGGGCCCGGGCCCGGCGAATCGAGGTCAGTCGAGAGCGAACCCGTATGCCCTGGGACTGGAGGTATTTTACGAGGGGTTCGACGTCGTCCAGGGTTCGGGCGTAGAGGCGGAAGGCGGTAAAGACGTGCTCGGTCTGCAGGAACAGACGGCGGCCCAGGTCGAACCGGACCGTGGCCAGCGAAGCGGTCCGCAGCAGTCCGGCCAGTTCCACCGGCACGATCAGACCCGGCAGCCGCCGCCGAACGCCGACCACCCGCACCGGCACGATCAACTCCCGCCCTCCGGAGGCGCGGAGCTTGAGGAACAGCGTCTCGCCCGGCTTCAGACCCTCGAACATTGGCGGGGCCAGGGCCTGGAGCAGGCCCCGGTGGTTTCCGCCCGGGGGCCCGGGGCCCCAGGGGACCGCAGGGCGACGACTGGCGGATCGTCTAGACCTCGTGGTGCGCAACCGGGACCGCGGGGGAGAAAAGCCATACACCAGGGTGGTCCGGCAGAGGTCGAACCGGCAGAGGGTCGCGGTCAGCGGCCGGACCCAGGGCACGACCCGTCCCCGGCGACCGATGCGTTTGGCCGTGGACCCGAGGGTGATTGGAAACACCCGGCCCGGCCCGGACTGGAACTGATAGGTGATTCCCCTCTGCCAGGGGATCAGCCCGATTGCTTCGGCCAGACCTCGGCGCCGGAGACGGCGCCTGGTCCAGCGCTCTCCGGCGCCGCTCGGGTCCCGGAGCAGCTTGCGGCCGGGCCATCGACCAAAGCGGACGATCAGTCCGTCGTAGCGCGGCTCGGCCAGGGTTTGCCGGCCGGGCCAGCCCAGGGCCGGGACCCCGAAGCCGTCCCGGTATTCGTCCGCAGCCAGGTAGAGGTCCAGCGGGACGTACAGGCGGGCCTGACGGCCGGCTTGGGCCCGGAGCACGGCCGCCACCTCGAGACGCACAAGCGCCCGTTGGGCGACGCCGCCCTCGTAGCGAACGACCCGGACCAAGATCCGGTCCCCGGCCTTGACCCCCAGGGCGGAGGCCGCGGCGGCGCTCAACACGCCTTGCCGGCCCAGGGGGATGCGGCCGCCGTTTTCCAGGAGGAGCGGGTCGCCCGGGGCGGTGGGCCAGAGTTCCAGGACGACCCGGGAGCCGCCGGCTCGACCGACCGGCCGGACCGAGACCTCGGGCGCCACGCCGCGGGTCAGGGGCAAGACAAAGGCCGCCTCAGGACGCCGGGCCAGTCGCCCCAACCAGCCGGGCGTGAACCGGCGGACGGTGAGCGGGACGATGGACCTGTAGGCCAGGTCGCGCCGGATCCGCGGCCAGCGGCCGACGGGGTCGTGATCGGCCGCGCCCACGGCCGGGCCGGCGACGCTCAGGATCAGCGTGGCCGCCAAGATTGCCTGGGGCCAATGTCCCGGCCGACCGGGAAAGGCCGATTTTGGTGAAGGGGAGGTTGCCACGACCGCCGCACTCCGCGTGGATTCCAGGGCTTGATTATACCCGGTCAGCGGCCTGGGGCGAAAGGGCCGGTAGATTTCAAGCAGACGGGTTGCTCCCTTGCGGCGGAGAAATAATGAAAGGGGGCGCGGCCGGCCATGGTCATGGTGAGTCCGAATTTTAACCGAAAAGCTGGGCCGCGATCTCGGCCACCCGTTGGCCCTGGGTGCGGGCGATGGCCAGCTCGTTCTCGGACGGCCGGCGGGAGCCGTCGCCGCCGGCGATGGTCGAGGCCCCGTAGGGCGTGCCGCCGCTCATCTCCTCAATGGTCGTCAAGCGGGCCTCGGAGTAGGGCACGCCGACGAGGATCATGCCGTGGTGCAACAGGGTGGTGTGGAAGCTGAGGATGGTGGATTCCTGGCCGCCGTGCTGGGTGGCGGTCGAGGTGAAGACGCTGCCGAT
>JAHJDS010000490.1 GCA_018812395.1 Pseudomonadota bacterium | reverse complement strand
TTGGTGAAGTTGAACTGGTAGTTGAACTGGAAGGCCCCGGCCGAGCCGATGGCCACCCCGGCCGACTCGTAGCCCTGGCTGGCCATGAGCCTGTCGGCCGTGGCCCCGCCGCCGACCTGCAGACCGGTGGCCTCCGTGGCCTTCATGTTGGACAGGGTGACGTAGTAGTAGTCCTCGTCGGAGTCGTTGCCCGTGCCGAAGTGGATCTTCATGCCGCTGCCGGCGTGGATCGCGGACAGGCTGCCGTCCAGGAGCTTGACGCCGTTGAAGTCGGTGGCGGTGGCGATCCGGTCGATCTCCGCGGCCATGGCCTGGTACTCGGAGTCCATGATCTCCCGCTGGACCGTGGTGTAGGTCCCGGTGGCCGCCTGCTCGGCCAACTCCTTCATCCGGGTCAGCTTCTCGTCGATGACCGCCATGGCGCCTTCCGCCGTCTGGATCATCGAGATGGCGTCCGAGGCGTTACGAACGCCCTGCTGAATCACCGCGATGTCGGCCCGCATCAGCTCCCGAATGGCCAGACCGGCGGCGTCGTCCGCGGCCGAGTTGATCCGCAGGCCCGACGACAGCCGTTCCGTCGACCGGGACAACCGGGAATAGATGGTGCTCAAGTGTCGAGCCGAGTTGGCGGCCATCATGTTGTGGTTGATGACTAGAGACATGACTCTTCCTCCATGAAAAGCTGGGGGGCGGGCCCCATTCCGTCCGGGCTTCCTTGCCCGTGCGCGCCTGCCGGCGGCCCGGTTCAGGTCCATTCCCGGGCCGGGCGGCGGGGAGTCCGGACACCGGACGACCCCGCGGCGCGCAAGCTTTTTTTTCCGAAGCTCGATTCGCCTTTCTTATCGGCCGAAGGTTGAAATGGACTTGAGGCCTTTTTCGGGGAAAGCATGATTTTTTTGTCCGAAGGTCGTTTTCGCCCCCCAGCGGCCGCCGAGGCCGGAACTTGACATTAATTACGGAAACAGCGTTAATAAAATTAGAGGGCCGCCCGTCGCGGCCAGATTCCAGAACCGGGAGTGACGCGATCTTGACCACCGAACCGATGGCCCCGACCAAACCACGACCCCTGACTGACCAGGAATTCAGTCGGTTTCGGGATTTTATCTACGAGAAGGCGGGGATCCACTTCACCGAATCCAAGAAGTATCTCCTCGAAAACCGGCTGGCCGGCCGACTCCGGGAGTGCGGCCTGTCCACCTTCGAGGAGTACTACCTCTTCATCAACACCGCCACCCATTACGGCCGGGCGGAGATGTTCAACCTGTTCGAGGCGGTGACGACCAACGAGACCTTCTTTTTTCGCAACCCGCCCCAACTCAAGGTGTTCGAGACCGAGATCCTGAACCGACTGATCGATGACGAGCAGATAAAGAAGGGCGGCAAGCTGAGGCTGTGGAGCGTCGGTTGCTCCAGCGGGGAGGAGCCTTACACCCTGGCCATCCTCATCCACGAATTGTTGAGGCCGTACAAGGACAAATGGGACGTCACCATCCTGGGCCATGACATCTCCCAGGAAATGCTAAAAAAAGCCGAAGAGGGGCTCTACTCCGACTACTCCATGCGCCTGACGCCCGAGCCGATCAAGAACCGTTACTTCGAACCGAACGACAACGGCTTCCGGGTCACAGACTCGGTCAAGGCCATGGTCCGCTTCGAGTTCATGAACCTCAAGGACCACCTGCGGATGCGCCTCATCAGCGGCATGGACATCATCTTCTGCCGTAACGTAATCATCTATTTCGACGAGTCCATGAAGAAATCGGTCATCGGTCATCTGCACCGGGCCTTGAAGCCCGGCGGTTATCTGTTCATCGGCCATTCCGAATCGCTGCACAACATCAGCGACGCCTTCAAACTGATCCACTTTCCCGGGGCGATCGTCTATCAAAAGCCGGCGGGGTGACGGCTCCGGCCGGCGATCAATCCCGGTCCCGACCCCCGCGCCACAAGGCCCAGGTGACGCCGACGCCCCACAGGGCGCCGGCGGCCAAAAGCGAGTAGCCCAGCCACCGAACCAGTCCCGACCCGGCCTGACCCAGGAGCAGCGCCCCCGAGATCAGAAGCGATCCGGCGATAAGGGCCGCGGCCAATCGGTTGGCCCCGCGGCCCAGCGGCCGGAAGAACGCCTCAGCCCGCTCGTACTCGTGCCTGATCTTGAGGTCGCCGGCCTCGAGCTTGGTCAGCAGCCGCTCGACCCGGCCCGGCAGGGCGGTGACCAGATCCTGAAACTCCCGCAGCCCCAACAGACGCTCCGCCAGCCAGCGGCGGGGATCGATGATTTTGAGGGCGACGTCCTTCTCGATCATCTCCCGGCCGGCGGCGAACATGTCGAAGTCCTCGTCCAGCGTCCGGCAGACGCCCTCCATCAGGCCGAAGGACAGCATCAGGGCCACCCATTCGGTCGGAAAATTGATGACCTCGTAACGGTTGACCAGGACCAGGAACTCCCGAAACAGCTTCTCCAAATCCCGCCGGTTGTCCAGGCGCGACATGCTCCGGGCCAGCAGCAGATCGGCGTCGTGCTGGAAGGCCCGGATGTCCACCCCCGGTCCGAGCACGCCGGCGTTGACCAGGACGGTCGCAATGAGATCGGCCCTCTCCAGGAAGAAGGCCCCCAACAGCCGCTGGAAATGGCGCCTGGACTGGCGGCCGATGAGGTGGACGTTGCCGAAGTCCAGGAAGGCCCCCCGGCCGTCGGCCATGATCCGGACGTTGCCCTGGTGGGGATCGCCGTGGAAGCAGCCGGACTCGAGGGTCTGCCGCAGCAGGCTCAGGGACAGATGGTGGGCCGTCCGGGAGAGGTCCACGCCCGGCTCGGCCAGGGCCGCGGCCTCACCGGGAGGCGCCCCGTCCACCCACTCCAGGGTCAGCACCCTCGGCGTGCAGTACTCCCTGGCCGGTGCCGGGACGAAGACACAGGGGTGGTCGGCCAGGGTGTCCCGGAACTGGTCGGTCTTGGCCGCTTCCTCGAGAAAGTCGAGTTCGGCCCGGAGCGATTCGGAGAACTGGCGGACCAGGGCCTTGGGCTGGTACCGCCGCGAGGCGGGAATCCGTTTTTCGAGCGCATCGGCCAGATCGGCCAGAATGGCCAGATCGGCCTTGACCTGGGGCTCGATGCCCGGCCGCTGGACCTTGACCGCCACCGGCTCGCCACCCGGCAGCACCGCCCGGTAGACCACGCCGATCGAGGCCGCCGCCGCCGGGGTGGGGTCGAACTGGGCGAAGATCTCCTCCGGCGCCCCTCCCAACTGGTCGACGAGCACGGCCCGCATCTCCTCCCATTCGGGCGGCGGCACCTCCTCCTGGAGGGTGCTCAGGATGCGGATGTAATCCGGGGGCAGCAGGTCCGGCCGGCAGGACAGTTTCTGGCCCAGCTTGACGAACGTCACTCCGGCGTCGGTCAGGGCGTCCCGCAGGTTGGTGGCCCGGATCTGGCTCATTTCCGGTTTGGGCTCGTCCGGGCCGGGCCGGCCGGTCCAGCCCAGTTCGGCCAGCAGGTGACCGAAACCGTGACGGACGAACACCGCCGCCAGGCTCGCCTTGCGCTTGACGTGACGGGTCATCCCCAGACCGGGAAGGGCCGACATGAAGGCGACTCCACGTAACGAGGGCCGAAAAACGCTCATCCGGAAGCTAGCACGCCGCCGGGCGTCCGGTCAACGTCAGGCCACCTTGACCTTGACGCGGCCGGCGGCATTTTGTATGCTCAGGACTCTTTTTTTTATTGCCTGAGGAGACCGGTTGATGCTGTGGGCCAATTGGCTGTGGGGTCTGATGAGCGGCCCGGCGAACGCCGGGAACTGGTGGACGGAATCGTTGGGCGAGCCCGGCGGGGCGACGAGCGCCATGGACCTGCTGGCCTTCCTGGCTCGGGCGGGGACGCCCCAGGACGGGATCTGGGGGGTGCTGGACGTCGGGGCCCTGCTCGGGGAGGCCTCCCGGCTGTTCCCGCCGGTCTGGTCCGAAGTCTGGCGAATCGTGCTCGGCGGCCTGGCCACCACCTTCTCGATCATGATCCTGCTGGCCGTCATCACCTGGCTCATGGGCAAAGCGGTCCCCCGGTTCTTCCCGACCAGAAAGGGCGGCGACAAGGGGGCCGATAAAGGGAGCGACCAAAAGGCTAAAGCCGAAGCCGGCCGGGCCGCCGCAAGGGAGGTTGAGAAATGATCCGGACCGGCCTGAGCATGATTACCCCGGGGCACGTGGTCATGATCCTGGTGGGCCTGGGCTTCATCTACCTGGCCATCAAGAAGGAGTGGGAGCCCTACGAGCTTTTGCCCATCGGCGCCGGCATGATCCTGGCCAATCTGCCGCTGACCGGGCTGCTCACCCAGCCGGCGCCGGGCCTGGGCGACGGCCAGGCCGGGATGCTGGGCATCATCCTCAAGTACGGCCTGTTCCACTGGAATATCCTGCCCCAGTTCATCTTCTTCGGCATCGGGGCCCTGACCGACTTCTCGCCGCTGATCGCCAACCCGCGGTCGTTCCTGTTGGGGGCGGCGGCCCAGGTGGGCATCTTCACCTCGTTCTTGGGGGCGATCCTGCTGGGGTTCGACTTGACCGAGGCCTGCTCCATCGGCATCATCGGCGGCGCGGACGGACCGACGACCATCTACACCACCGGGCTGCTGGCCCCCAGTATCATGGGCATCACCGCCACGGCCGCCTACTCGTACATGGCCATGGTGGCCATCATCCAGCCGCCGATCATCAAACTGCTGACCAGCAAGAAAGAGCGGCAGATCTACATGCGGCCCATGCTCCGGCCGGTGTCCCGGCTGGAGAAGATCCTGTTCCCGATCGTCACCGCCATCGTGGTCGTGCTGCTGGTGCCCAAAAGCGCGCCCCTGGTCGGACTGCTGATGCTGGGCAACCTGTTTAGGGAGTCGGGGGTGGTCGAGCGACTGTCTCAGACGGCCCAGAACAGCCTGATCAACACCGTGACCATCCTGCTCATGCTGGGCATCGGCGCCTCGATGCCCGCCGAGCGGGTCTTCGACTGGGTGACGATCAAGGTCCTGGGCTTGGGCCTGGCCGCCTTCTGCGTCGGCACCGCGGCCGGGGTCGTCTTCGGCAAGATCATGTCCTGGATCACCAAGGAGCCGTTCAACCCCATGCTCGGCGCCTCGGGGGTGAGCGCCGTGCCCATGAGCGCCCGCATCGTCCACCACATGGGCCAAGAGGCCAACAAGAAGAACTACCTGCTGATGCACGCCATGGGGCCCAACGTGGCCGGGGTCATCGGTTCGGCCGTGGTCGGCGGTTACTTCCTGAGCTACTTCGGGGCCCTGCGCTGAGTCACCCCCGTCCGCTGAGGCCGGGTGACCATTCCGGGCCGGGGGAATTCGGTTTTTCGTATGATAATTCGATGCGGGACAGCCTTGGACAAACCGGCCTGGCTGAGGATGAGGTCGGCGCTGTGGCCCGAGGCCCCGACCGCCGAGCACCAAAAGGAAATAGAGGCCATCTTGGGCCGGACCGATAAATTCGCGGTCCTTTTGGCCGAAAACGACGATCGTCAGCCGATCGGATTTGTCGAGGTTTCCATCAGAGAGGATATCGCCGAAGGTTGCCGGGTGGAAAACATCGGCTACATCGAAGGCTGGTACGTGGCCCCGGATTGGCGACAAAAAGGCGTTGGCCGGGCGTTGGTCCAGGCCGCCGAGAAATGGTCTCTCAAAAAGGGCATGTCACGAATCGGGTCGGACACGGATCTGGACAACCCGGTCGGTCAACAGGCCCACCAATCCCTGGGCTTCATCGAAATAGATCGGGCGGTCCTTTATCGTAAGACCCTTCTCCCCTAAAATTCCGGCGGGGCGATTCGCCGGCCGGCCGGCCTGGCCCTCAGCGGGCCAAACCGGGCGGGCCGTCCAGCTCCCCGGGACGCAGCAGGCCCGACGGCTCGACCACGGCCATCGGCGCGGCGTAGAGCCGGCCGGGGTGCGGTCTGAGCCGGGCCTGGTGCCGGAGGACCCGAATCCGAGTCATGAACATCAAGTGTCGGCGGAAGTACCACCAGGGGAACACCCGCCGCGAGGGATTGGTCGGCCAGGGGTCGCGCAGCACCACGTGGGTGATGACCGGTTTGTCACCGGCCCCGAGACGGTAATAGGCCGCGGTCAGGACATAGGCGTGGGCCCCGAGTTGGGGATTTTTGAGCCCCACCAGGAGCGGGTAGCCGTCTTTGAGGTCGTCGAGCACCGCCTGGGCGTTGGGGACGTTCGGCCGGCCGACGATGCGGACCAATTGCCCCGTGGTGTCCCGGGCCTCGGTGTTGAGCGTCCGGATGATCTGCCAGCCGGTGGCCCGGTAGTTCCCGGCGTGGCCGTAGACCCGCTTGACCAACTCGGCCTGCCGGACCTTGACCCCGTGCAGGTGGAGCACCATCTGGATGGCCGCGGCCCAGCACCAGTTGGACTTCTTCTGCCGGGCGACGTACAGCTTGAACTTGGCCGTGGGCACGCCCACGGCGCAGGCCCGCCGGCGCGGTTCGCAGGAGATGGCCGCCCGGGCCGGGCCGGCGCCCGCGACCACCACCCCGGCCACGGCCAAGGCGACGAGACGCCTGATCATCCGCACCTCCTTGGACTCGGGTCGGGCCCTGGCCGGTCGTCCCCTGGGCGGCGGCTCAGAACTCGACGTCATAGAACAAGTCTACTCCAGAGCGGCCCCCGGAGCCAAGTTGTCCTTCGACGCTCCAGTTGCGGTTGAGGCGGTACTCGGCCCGAACCCGGCCCCCGGCCAGGGTGTCCACGCCGCTGCCCACGGTCACGTACAGGCTCTGGCCGAAGTATTTGCCCACCTCGACCCCGGGCGCCCCGGAGAACTCGTCGGTCACCACCCGGACCTGGTCCGGCGCCAACGGCAACTTGACCAGCCGGGTGAAATCCTGGAGGACCACGTTGCCGATCATCGCCCCGGCCATGCCGCCCACGTCGGTGATGCCGTCCCGGCCGCCGGACGTCTTGCTCGTGGACAGGAATCGGGCGAGTTGCCCCGAAGGCAGCGGCGGTTCCCGTCTCAATTCGAACCGGGGCGACTCGGCCGTGCCGCGGACGTGGAGGATGTAGCTGAACCCCCGGCCCCGTTGCTCGAAGGTCAGGTCCAGGCTGGGGTTGGGCTTCTTTAGTCCGGCGAAGACGACCCGGCCCCGGTTGATGTAGAATCTGTTGCCCTGCAGGATGAAAAATCCCTGCTGGATGCGGACCATGCCCCGAATCCGCAGGTCCTCGCCGGCGGCCTTGTGCACGCCGATCCGGCCGTTCATCTCCACGTTGAGGCCCAGGCCCGTCACCGGTGTCTGGTTGGGAATGTCCACCCGGACGTTGATCGCCAGGCGTTTCGCCAGCTCGCCGCCCGGCCCGACGGCCAGGGATCGGTTCAGGTCCCGGGGCGAGGCGACGTCCTCGACCACGATCACGTCGCCGCCGCCGGCCTCGAACTCGGGCCCCGCCCCCAGGCGGGCGCCCTTGATCACCACCCGGCCGTCGACCCGGGGCTTGGCCCAGGTCCCGCCCAACTTCATGTCCGCGTCCATCTCGACCCGGACGTTGGTCGAGCGCACCAGGGCCCGTTGGGCCGCGAACTTGAGCCGGAAGGCGCGGGGGACGAGTCCGGCCATGGCCACCTCGCCCGAGAGGGCGATGCGGCCCCGCCCCGATCGGCCGGCCAGACGGTCGATGACGATCCGCTCCCCGGTGAAGCGCACCCGCCCCGACAGTCGCTGGATGTCCATGCCCTGGGGGATGGACCGGAAGGAGACGTTTTTGAGGTCGATTTGGCCAATCAGATGCCGCCTTCCGGCCGCTCTCCCGGCGGCCAGGGTGGCCCTGAGGCCGCCCTTGAGGCCGATGATCCCCGGCAGGTGCAGGTCCAGCTTGGCCAGTCGAGGCACGGCCGCCGTGACCCGCCACTCGGGCCGCCCCTGGGGCCGCCACTGGAAGGCCGCCAGGGACAGTCGCCCGGCCTGTTGAAAGTGACCTTCGGCCCAGGCCGCCGGTCCGCTGGTCAGCCGGCCCTGGAGGGCCAGTCGGCCGGCGCGGTACGACAGCCTCAGGTCGGCCGAGGCCTTGACCTGGAACCGGTTCAGTCCCCGAAATCCCCCCTGGCTCGATTGGTAGCGAAAGGCCATTCGACTCAATTGGAGCCGTCCGCTGATCAGGGGCCGGTTCATGGTGCCGCTGACCACCAGCGACAGACGCCCCCGACCGGACAGTCGCCTCAGGCCGGCGTATTTGAGCCCCAGCCGGCCCAGGTCTGGCAGAGACCCCGCGGCCCTGAGCCGAACCGGGCCGTTCACCAGGCCCGGCCGACCGGACCCGGTCAGCGCCAGGTTCAGCGGCAAGTGACCCGCCATCTCGAAGCGAGCCCCCGCGGACCTGACCAGCAGCTTCAGCCGGGCCCGGCGCCCGGCGTAGTCCAGTTTCATGTCGGCCGCCCGGATGACCAGGCGCTTCCAGCCGAACGAGCGCAACGCGGCCGTGACCCGGACCACCGGGTTGGCCGCCGAGCCCCGCCACCCGGCCCGGAGGGTCAGCCGACCCCGCAGCCCGGCCCTGAGCCCCAGCAGGGAGGTCCAGCGTCCGAGGGACACGACCGCGGACAGGTCGCCGCTCAGGCCGTCCGGCGACCATCGGACCCGACGCAACGTGACGTGGCCGCCGCGCCCCACCAGGCGCAGCCGGTCCAGGTCCACCCGGCCCGGCCCGATGACGAGACGGCTCCGGCCAACGGTCCGCAGCCCGAGTCCGGCCAGCCTGACCAGCCTCAGGGCCACCCGGCCGCCCCCAATCAACCGGAACCGGGCCGCAGCGGCCAGCCGGCCCCAGCGCCGGGCCCGGGCCGACAGGCGGATCTGCCCCTCTCCGGATTGCCATTGGCCCCGGGCGACCAGGTTGGAACCGATTTCATCGCCCAGCCGGTAACCGGCCGCCCGGGCCGAGAAGGAAGCGGTCAGGCCCTCGAGAGACGGCGAGCCGGCCGCCAGGGTCTTCAGGGCGACGCCGCGCAGCCTGACCGCGCCCGCGACCACCTGCCCGACGCGGGTCGACAGACTGACGCCGAACAAGGGCGGCCTCCCGGGGTGAATCCAGCCCCGCAAAAAACCGCTGGACCGTAGGGACGAGACAATGACGCCCCCGGCCCTGAGCGCGGTCGCCTGAACCTGGAAGCCAAGCTTCCCCGGCGGCCAGACGTCCCACGGCGCGGACGCGCCCCGGGCCGGGGGCCGGCCGCTCACTTCCAAACGCAGCCCTTTGACGGCCACGTCCCGCCAGGTCGCCCCAGGGACGGTCGCCGTCAATTGGACCTGCGGCCGGGCGAGGTCACCTGACAAGCGACCCTGAAACGACAGGCCCCCCCGCCAGGTCAGCCCGGCCAGGGCGGCCAGGCCCAGGGGCGGTTTGCCCGGTTTGCCGGCGGGCAGCCTTTCGAGGCGACCGCTAAAGGCCGCCGTCAGCCTACTCTCGCCGTTCAGGCCCGCCCTACCCTGAAGCGTGAGCCAGCCCCAGTTCAGCCGCAGATCGGTGATTCGGATCGACCCGGGCCCCAGACGCGCCGCCGCGACCAGCCAGTCGTCCCCGATCTTAAGACGCCCTTGAAGAATGAACGTCTGCCGGTCCCGCCATTGCCCCGAGGCGACGACGGCCACTGCCGCCCCGCTCGGCGCCGGGATCAGCGGCCGCCACCGCACCGGCACGAACCGGGCCACCAGGGCGGCCGCCGGGAAATCCTTGGCCCGCAGCCGGCCCTGGAACGACCCCCGGCGCCACCGACCGTCGGCCCGCAACCAGTCGCCGCCCACGGCCAGGGACCCGTTGGCCTCGAGCCGCTCCGGGTGGACGCCCCGGCCGGCGACCTTCAGGGAGAGCGTCGTCCGCTCGGGCAAAGCGAGCGGCAATTTCCAGGGAACGAACTCGGCGACCAGCCGCCGGGCCG
>JAHJDS010000489.1 GCA_018812395.1 Pseudomonadota bacterium | reverse complement strand
CTTGTTTCCCCGCCTGCATCAACCGGGCATAAATGTGTCGAAGTCGGCTGTCGGTCACCCGAACATTCATCTTTCACCCACAAGTGACTGGTCTTCGATCGTCGATATTCTTCTATTCGCCGTCAGCGATTTCTGAGTCGGTGTGGCCAAGGAGCGCCTCAGGGGCAGAAAGAGCCGTCAACGACCCAAACGTCCCGGGATGAATCTCCCGAACCGCATCAGGGCCCCGCTCATCGATCTCCAGAAAAAATCGACGGCCTGATTCTGGTAATGTTGGCCCCGTGTTTTCAGTCCACACCGGAGCCATGAAGCCACTTCCCGTTCCACCGACGGCCGTAGTCGTCGATACCAGGGCTCCTCGGTCCATGGGGCCGGCCGTCCCAGATATCTCTCCACCAATGGGGTGGCCAGGGTTAAGAGCCACTCGGTCTGGCCCCCCTTCAACAAGTCGGTCGACACTGTCGCCAGCCTGCCCGGATCAAAAGCCTCGGCGGAGTTGAGCCCGGGAAAACGGTACTTGCCCCGGTCCACGACGGAAACTTCTCCCGCGCGCGCCACAACAATGAAGGCCCACCGATTGTGCTCCGGAACGAAGGGGGCCAGGGCCAGATCCAGTCCGGCCCAGAGCTGCGCCGCGGCCCGTTGGGCGAACAAGCGACGCATGTATCCATGAAAAGCGGAAATGACGATCTCCCTTTTATTGAGTTCCCGACCGGTCTTGGCCGCCCAGACCTCGGCCACCTCGATGGGGTGCAGATTGTTGACCGGCAACAAGGCCTCGATCCGCCCGCCCATGGTGTTCAGTCTCTGGGCCAAGACCCGGGGAAAATCGAGAGAGCCGTCCACGCGGGGCGTGGCCGGATGATTGGCCAGGGTGCGGGGGTGGATTTGAAAGACGATCCAGCCGCCAGGTTTAAGGGTCCTGAACACCGGCTGGAGTACGCCCTCCCAATCCTGGCAGCAATCCAATAGACCAAAACAATAAGCTCCGTCTACGGCACCTTCCCTCAAGGGGAGGGTACCCAGCGAGCAGCCGTTGACCACCGCCACGCGGACCATGCGTTTGGCCGTTTTGCGTCGCAATTCGTGGAGCATATCCAGGCTTGGATCCAGGCAGATCAACTCGAACCGCGATTCATTTACCACCTGGAGCGCAAAATGACCGGTGCCGGCGCCCACGTCTAAAATCAGGCCGGAGGGTTCTTGTCGCTTGATTAGCTCGGCCGCCACGAAATGAAACGGATTGTGGTAACGATTGCACCGTGCCTGGCGGTCAAAGATCCAGCCCCGAAGCGGTGATCGCCACCTGGCTACGATTTGAGGAGAGTCGTCGGTCGCCTTTCGATCCATGCCATTTCTCATGAAAACGGCCCTTCCGGCCCGGGCCCGAGAGGTGGTTCGCCCTCGGAGACGGCGGTCCCCGGACTCCCGCCGGAGCCGTTTTATAGGAACATTGTTAAGGGTTGTCCGCCGCAGACTCCTGGTGTCGCCTCCGCCGAAACCTGGCGCGGCGCCAAAGCCAACGATAGGGTCTCAGGTCCACCAGCACCAGGGCCGGCAGGATGGCCAGATCCCTCAGGCGGTATAGGCCCCCGAGGTTTGCCACGACGTAGGCCAAGGCCAGCCCCAGAATTAACAGCCATCCCACGACAAAAATCGTCGTCCAGGACAGACCTTTCAACCTGACCACCACGCCCAGGGCCAGCCCGGGCAGGAGGAGGTACCAAAAAACCGACTGGGCCAGGATGAGAAAGCGGACCGGGCTGTTCGACTGGGATTTCGGCCAGTGGTCCCAAGGGTAAGGAAATATAAGGAGACGGACCAACACGCCGTGATACTGATATGACGAGCGCGGAGCCAGGTCGGGTTGGCGGCGGGAGACGGCCCCGGGCTTGCGGTGGGATGATGCGGCTCCGGACTCGCGCCTGATCCGAGCCGCTCGTCGGTTACTCACCTCCTGGTCGGTCGTCATGTATTCGCGGCGACGCTCATTCAACTCCGGCCAGGAGGGGACTATAATGTCAAAGGCCGTGCGTAAAAGCCGTAAAGGCAGGCCTTCTCCAGGTGCGGCGGCAACCTTTGCCGCGGGGACGCCAATCGTCAGGCGGAGGGCCAAGATCTTCAAGCTGTACATGGCCCCCAGGGTGCCGCTGACGACCACCACGAGATAGATCATCATCGCCCGTCCCAGACGCCTTAGTTTCACCGGAGGTGGGCCGGCCCTGAGGACGCTCCACAGCAGGACCAAGCCGATAAGCGGGACGAAAGTCCGTCCCAGATACCACCGAATCGAGAAAACAAGGTAGATCAGGACCAACAACACCGCCATCTGGACCCAGACCTTGGGACGGCGGAAAAACGGACCCTGATCGTCCGCCAGTCTGATGACCAGGGTCATGACCCAGATGATCATGGCATAACACGGGATTTCTCGTAGTATGACCGAGGACCAGGCCAAGGCCGGTGGCCACAGGCAGATCAACAAGGCCAGGATGCGGGCGGCGGTCCGATCCTGCCCCACCGCCAGGGCCAGGTGGCGTGCCCCCAGACCCAAGGGGATGACTAGCAGGGCGTTGAAGCCGATGACCGCCATGGGCGTCGGTCCGAAGGCGCTATACAACCCGGCGACGACAATGATAAAACTGCCGATGCTCCCTGAGAATGCCGCCCCTTGGACGGGGTCGTTCGACCTGCTGGACCAATAGGACGCCAGTTCTCGGCCGTAGTGGTGGTAATCAATAGCGTCAGAGGCCAGCAGCCACCGGCCCAGGGCGTTGATCGGACTATCCGGGTTGACCTGGACGGCCCAGGCGTAGAGGCCCACCCCGACCAGCAGATGGATGGTAAAGGCCCCGCCCAACAGCTTGATGAACAATCGGTCATCGCTGTCCCTCCGGGCAAGGAGGATGATGAGCCCCCATCCCAAAATCAAGTAGACCAGTGCCGGCCAAATCTCACCCACAACTGACCTCGCCCATTACCATCCCTGCCTTGGGGCCACATGGGGCGTCTCGGACCGACTGGCCAGTAGCAACGATGGCGGAACCTTTTAACCGCGCCAGATCAACCAGCCCCGGCGACCCTCTCGTGACCAGCGGCCCCAACCGTCGATCCGAATTCGCTCTCCCAACGACTCTGGCGGTCACTCAATCCGATCCATCGTCAATCATCTCCAACAGTTGCTCCGAACTCAACCACTTATTGTTGTTTTCGGAGGTGTATTCAAAGTCTTCGCCCACGGGACGAATGTTTTCGGGCCGAGGAACGTGCATGAAGAAGGAGGGATAAATGACGAAGTAACCGTCGAGATAATAGGTGTCCCGGGCCTCGTCTCGGGTGATGAGCATCTCGTGGATTTTTTCGCCCGGCCTGACGCCGACGATTTTGAACTGGGCCTCGGGGGCGATGGCCCGGGCCAGGTCGATCAAACGCATGCTGGCCAAAACGGGAACGAATATTTCGCCCCCCTGCATGTCCTGGAGGCGGTCCAGCACGAAGCGGACGCCGTCTTCGATGGTGAACCAGAAGCGGGTCATCCGTTCGTCGGTAATGGGCAGTTCACCGCCCTCGTCCCGGCATCGCTTGAAAAACGGCACGACCGATCCGCGGCTGCCCAGGACGTTGCCGTAACGGACCACCGAGAACCGAGTCCGTCCCCGGCCGGACAGGGTGTTGGCCGCCACGAAGGACTTTTCCGCGCAGAGCTTGGTCGCCCCGTAGAGATTGATCGGGTTGACCGCCTTGTCCGTGGACAAGGCCATGACCTTTTGGACGCCCTGGTCGATGGCGGCGTGGATGACGTTCTCCGCCCCAAGAATGTTGGTCTGCACGGCCTCGAAGGGATTGTATTCCAGAGCGGGCACCTGTTTCAGGGCGGCGGCATGAATGACGAAATTCACTTCCCGGAAGGCCCGCTGTAACCGCGTGCGGTCACGCACGTCACCCAGGAAATACCGCATACAGGGATAGTCCGTTACGGAAAAGCGCTGGCTCATGTGGTATTGCTTGTATTCGTCCCGAGAGAGGATGATCAGCTTGTGGGGGGTCCAATGATTCAGGATGAATCTCACACAGGCCTGACCAAAGGAACCGGTGCCCCCGGTAATGAGGATGTTTTTGCCGTCATACATGGTGTTGGTCCTACGGACGGGGGATTTTTGATTAAAAACCGCGGTCCGGAGCGCGCCGGGCCGGGCGTCAAATGGCATACTCGGCGGCGCGAAACCGCTCGGGATGCTCCTGCACGAAACGATACACCGCGGACAGGCCGTCCGTCAGTGAGACCGTCGGCGCCCAGCCCATGGACCGCGCCCGCGCCGCGTCGCATTCCAGGCGCAAGACTTCGCTTTTATCCGGGCGAAGGCGTTGGTCGTCAGGGACGATCTCGATGGCTTCACCATGCAGCCCGATGAGAATCTCCGCCAGCTCTCTAATGCTGACCACCGCCCCGCCGCCGAGGTTGGTCACCCGTCCCACAGCCTCGTCGGCCTCAGCCAGGATCAGAAAGCCGCGGCAGGTATCGGCGACAAAGGTCAGATCGCGCACGGGGTCGAGACTACCCAGGCGGAGTTCGCGCCGGCCGGCCGTCAGTTGGCTGGCGATGGTCGGAACCACGGCCCGGGCCGACTGACGCGGGCCGTAGGTGTTGAAGGGCCGGACCACGGTCACCGGCAGATCGAAGCTCAGGTGGTAACTCAGGGCCAGTTGATCGGCCGCGGACTTGGTCGCGGCGTAGGGCGACTGGGGGTTGAGGGGATGGTCTTCGTCAATAAGCACTCGCTGGGCCGTGCCGTAAACCTCCGAGGTCGAGGTGTGGACCAGCCGCGCCAGGTCGTGGTGGCGGCAGGCCTCCAGCAAATTCAGCGTCCCTTGGACGTTGACCCCCACGTACTGCTGCGGGGCGTGGTAGCTGTAAGGGATGCCGATCAGAGCCGCCAGATGAAACACGACCGCCACCCCTTCGGTGGCCCGAAGACAGAAGTGGGGATCCTGGACGTCACCTCGGACGACCTCGACCTCGGATAAGACCGCCTCATCGGCCAGGTCCAGGTCCCCCAGGCCCGGGCGGGACGAGTAGCGGATCATGGCCCTCACCCGGGCCCCCTCCCGCACCAGCGCCTCGACCAGGTGGCTGCCGATGAATCCCCCGGCGCCGGTGACCAGTACATTTTCTCCTTCAAGTCGCATCACTGTGTCCCCCCTGGACCGCCCCCGCCGACCTCCCTCAAGGCCCGCCTCAACCCCGCCGCCACCCGGGCCACGTCCGATCGGCTCAGATGGGGCGAGCTGGGAAGATTGATCCCCCGGGACACCAGGTCCTCGGTCACGGGCAAGTCCGGGGGGTCGATCAGGCCCATCGTGGTCTGGCGATGGCAGGGAAACCACAGCGGCCTGACCTGGATGCCTTCCCCGCGCAGACGGTTGATGATCCGGTCCCGACGGTCCGGCGCCACGAAAACCACCTGCAGCCACTGATTGCTTCGGGCCCAGGCGGTTTCCTGGAACAAATCGACGCCCGCCACCCCGGCCAACTCCTCGCGGTACCATCGACCGACGGCGCGCTTAGCCCGAACCAGTTCTTCGAGCCGCTCGATCCCGGCCAGGGCCACGGCCGCGTTGAGGTTGGGCAGACGGTAGTTGAATCCCACCTCGTCGTGCCGGCTGAGCAGAGGGTCGCTCTTGGCCTGGGTGGTCAGGTGTCGCAGCCGACGCGCCAAGGCCTCATCGTCGGTGACCACGGCCCCGCCGCCACCGCCGGTGACGATCTTGTTGCCGTTGAAACTGAAGGTCCCGGCCAGGCCGAGTCCCCCCGCCGGCCGCCCCTTGTATTGGGAACCCAACGCCTCCGAGGCGTCCTCGACCACCGGCACGCCGTGCTCCCCGCAGGCGAGAAGGATGGGATCCACGTCCACCGGGTGACCGCAAACGTGGACCGGGAGGCAGCAGGCCACTCGCCGCCCGGCGCCCGTCTCCCGACAGAAACCGTCCTGCCCCCGGGAGGTCCGGGACGACAAATAATTGGAGACGGCCGCCGGGTCGAGGCCTAAGGTGTCGGCTTGGCAATCCAGAAAGCGAACCTCGGCGCCGCGATAGAGGACCGCGTTTATTGGGGCGATGAAGGTCAGGGCCGGGACCAGGACCACGTCCCCCGGGCCGACCCCCAGTCCGACCAAGGTGACGTGCAGGGCGGCCGTGCCGTTAACCGTAGCCACGGCGTGGGCCCGGCCGACGCACTCGGCCACGGCCCGCTCGAATTGTTCCACAAAGGGGCCGGCCGAGGACACCCAGCCCGTCTCCAAGCACTGGCCCAGGTACTCCCATTCTCGGCCGCCGAACACCGGCTCGTGAAGCGGCAGGACGTCGTCGGTCACCGGCCAAACTCCTTGGCGTACTCCCGTTCGGCCCGAGCCAGGTCTTGGGGTGTGCCGATGTCCAACCAGTACTCATGGATGGGGAAACACCGGACCATGCTTCGGTCTTCCCCGCGGATGAGGTTCAACAGCTCGGTCATGTCCATTCTCCGCCCCTGGGGGATGAAATCGAGCGCCCCGGGATCGAGAACGTAAATCCCGGCGTTGACCATGACCTGGATGACCGGCTTTTCCACCAGATCGTCCATGACGATGCCCTGAAGCTCGACCACGCCGAAGGGGACCTCGACGTGGTGCTCCCGGACACAGATGGTCGCCGCCGGATTTTCCGCCTCGTGGAATTCAAGCAGGGCCCGGTAATTGACCTTGGTCAACAGGTCGCCGTTGGCGACCACCAGCGGGTGCGAGGGGCGATCCCTCAGCAGGCCCAGGGCTCCGGCCGTGCCCAGGGGTTCCGGCTCGTGCAGGTAATCGATCTTCGCCCCGAAACGAGACCCGTCGCCGATCCGGTCGCTGATCCGGTCGGCCAGGTGGTGGACGGAGATGATGATGTTGGTCAGGCCGGCCGCCACGAACTGTTCGATGGTGATCTCCAACAGGGGCTTGTCATTGATGGTCACCAGGGACTTGGGGCACTTCTCGGTCATGGGTCGAAGCCGCCGGCCCTTCCCCCCGGCCATGATGACCACCCAATGGGGCAGCTCGCGGGATTTGACCAGGACCTCGGCCAGGTAGGCGATCCCGACCACCCGGTCGCGCTCATCCAACAGCGGCACCGACGCCCTGGCCTCCCGGCGGAAGAACCCCTCCAGGCCCTCACGGTCGATGGTGCGGGGCAGGCAGACCGGCGAGGTGTTCATCACCCCGGACAAGGGCGAGTCCAGGCCCTGGCCGTTGAGCAGCGCCTTTCGCAGGTCGAAATCGGCCACCACCCCCAGGAGGCGACGCTCTTCATCGACGACCATGATCAACGGCGTTCCTTCGCCGGAGGTCATGACCATCATCGCCTCCTGGATCGTGGCCCGGGGGCTCAGCAAGATGCGGTTCAAATCCGAGGCGTGACTACTCACCGTCTCTCTCCACGGCCGGTGTTGGTTTCTGGACGCGGCAAGGATTGCCGAAACAAACCGTGTTCGAAGGCAGATCGGACACCACGCAGGAGCCCGCCCCCACGGTCACGCCGGCGCCGATCCGGACCTGACCCTTGACACACACCCCGACGCCGAGGTGGACATCATCGCCGGTGAGGACGTGGCCGGCCAGGGCCGCGCCCGTGGCGACGTGGACGTTTCGCCCCAGGTGGCAATCGTGTTCGACCACGGCCCCGCTATTGACCAGGCCGATCTCGCCGACACCGGCTCCGGGGCCGATCACCGCCCGGGCCAACACGACCGTGCCCGCCCCCAAGGCGGCCCACCGGGACACGGTGGCATCGGGGCTGACGAGAGTCAAGAAGGAATATCCCCGGTCTCTGAGCCGTTCATAGACCCGCCGTCGTCTCGGATCGCTGCTCGTCGTCCCCAGGCCGAGGACCAGGGACGGACGCCGGGGGAACGCCTCCAGGGCCTCGTCGTCGCCGATGACCGGGACGCCCAGGACGGCCGTGCCGACCTTGTCCGGGTCCCGGTCGGTCAGACCGAGGACCCGGATTCCCGGCTCGGACAACAGCAGGTCCAGGACGACCTTGGCGTGACCGCCGGCCCCGACCACCACCACCCGCTTTTTAGTGGAACCGTTTGGATGAGACTCGATCATGCGTCTACACTTGATACTCGAAGGAGACCCTCAGCCGCGAGCCGCTTCGTCCGTTGGAGTCCGAACCAAGAGGCGCCTCAGTTCGACGAAGAGGCGTTCCAGGCCGCGACCGTCGACGACCGCCCGGCCGACCCGAACGGTGGCCGCCCACCTCTCGGGACTCAGGAGCAGCTCTCGGGCGGCCTCGGCCAAGACGGTCGCTTCGACCGCCTCGCCCGGTCCGAGGTAGTTCACCGCCCCCCGGCGGTGCATTTCAGACGCCTGTTCCACCTGGCCGGGGGCATGACTCAGAGCCAGCATGGGCAGCCCCACGGCCATGGCCTCGTAAGCGATGTTGCCGTGAGTCCCAACCAGTAGCCGGGCCCGGCACAGCAGGGGGACCACGCTGGGAATATCGGCGTGGAATACGACTCGCGGCGAGACCCCGAAGTCGTCACGGTTCTGTTCGCGCCAGGGCGACACCGGAGAAAGCAGAACATCAAAAGTGTAATCCATCCGCTCGGCCAGCCCCAGAAGGGCACTCAGGGTCCGGCCCACGGCGTTGTCCCGGTCCGCGCCGCCAAAGGCCAGGACCATTCGGCGCTCTCGGGACTCAAAACCAGCCGGTTGGCGGGTCGCGTCTCTGAGGTCCTCACCCAACAAGAAGTACCCGGGCCCCAGAAAGGCCTTAGTCCCTTCCCGGCGGTAGGCGGCAGCCTTTTCCTCCAGACGGCACGGATTAGCGTTGACGATGAGGTCTGCCTCGCCGGGCCTATGGTCCGGGGCGTCGCTGAAAGCGACCACCGGCGCGCCGGCTTTTCGTCGCAGGCCGCCAAGGTAGTCCGGGCGTAGTTCCGCGTCCAGGATGTCCACCACCAACACGTCCGGACCCGATTGGGCGATCATCTGTCCGGCCTCGACCTCGTCCCCCGCCCGGAGAATCTTGACCTCCGGGCCGGCGACCCGGCGGAAAAGATCCAGCAGGGGGCCGGCCGGGCTCAGGGTGACCAGGCTCGCCGACCAGCCCCGCCGGACGGCGTAGTGGGCCAGATCGGCCTGGCGCTTGAGATGACCGCCGCCGATCCGTTCGTTACCGTCGGCTCGGATTACCAGGCGCGGCACGATCAATCCCAGGTCAATTCCGCCAGGGAGAGCAGGTGATCCGCCGGGAGTTCGACCTTGGCCCTGGCTTGAAGCACGAACTCCCACAGCGTCGGCGGCAGCCCGCTCCCGGGTCGTTTCAGGGACAGGCCGGCCTCGGCCAGAGACTGACCGGCCGCCACCGGCCTGGTGGTCACGATCGAGCGCCGGAAGCTGGCCCGGGTCTCCATTTCCCCCGCCGTCGGACGCTTGCGTCCCGAGCCCAGGGCGGCCTCGATTTCACGGCCCATCGTTACCAGACGGCCGAAGGTGGCCGGGTCGGCGCTGGCCGCCTGGTCGGGGCCGGGCATCAGGGGATCGAGGGTGAAGTGCTTCTCGATGACCACCGCCCCGCGCGCCACCGCGGCCAGGGGGACGGCCAGGCCCCGGGTATGGTCGGAGTATCCCACGGGCAGGCCGAAGGCCCGGCTCAGGACGTCCATGGCCCGCAGGTTCGCCTCCTCGGGCGGGGTGGGGTAGCGGCTGGTGCAGTGCAGGAGCGTTATCGGGCCCGAGGCGGCCTTCTCCAGGACGTCGACCGCCGCCTCGACCTCGCCCAGACCGCCCATCCCCGTGGACAGAATGACGGGCTTCTTCGTCGCGGCGAAGTCGTGGAGGAGCACGGGATTGTTGAGGTCCATCGAGGCGATCTTGTGCCGCTTGACCCCCAACGAGTCCAGCAGGGCGATGCGGCCCGGATCAAAGGCCGAACTCATGAACTCGATCCCGATTCCTCGGCAGTGGTCCGCCAGGCGCCGAAACTGGTCGTCGCTCAGTTCCAGTTTCCGGAGCAGATCGAAAAAGGTGCCATCGACCCCCAGGGCCTCGTCCACGTGCGGCGCGGACAGGCTGGACTTGGTGGCTAGACCGACGGCCGTAAAGGCCTGAAACTTGACGGCGTCGGCGCCGCATTCCCGGGCGGCGTCGGCCAGTTTGAAGGCCGTCTCCAAGTCGCCGTTATGGTTGATTCCCGCTTCGGCAATGAAAAACACGCCCATGTTATCCACCCATTGTTGCGGTCGGGCTGGTCCGTTCGGCGAGTGCCAAGGCGCCTCAGGCCGACGTTCGTTTCCCTGACAGTAATTCCAAGATAACGGCCTCCAGCCGGTCCAGACTGCCCGGCAAGGCCTTTTGAATGGGGCTCGGGTCAAAGGCATGCCCCGGAGAACGCAGCGCGGCGGCGACCTCCGCCTCGCTCTCCAGCCGCGGGCGGAGCCCCCATCGCGACAGGGGGCAAGGATCCTCGCCCTTCAGGCCCGGCTGGACGACCAGCGTCCGGCGGCCGATCAGATAGGCCAGGATCAGTAGCGTCGAAAACATGCCCACCACCGTTCGGGCGTCGGTCAAATCGGACGGGCCGGCGCCCTTGACCTGGCGCACGTTTATTCCCGGCCGCGGGGTCAGCTGACCCGTCTCTTCTTCGGGATGTCGGGAAACGACGACCGGCCCCGGCCAACCGGCCCGTTCCAGCCCGGCCAGGCAAACGTCCAGAAACAGCGCCTCGGTGTATCCCAGGGCGGACCCGTAGTAGGCCGCTATCGGCTGACTGACCAGCAGGATGTGGTCATTTTGGGGCGGTGCGGCGAGATTCACGAACGATTCCCAGGCCGGCTGACCGACGACGACGATCCGCTCCGAGGGCAGACCGTCCGCGATCATCTCCCCCCGACCCCGCTCGTCGATGGCCAGGATCCGGTCAGGCCACACCGGCCTTCCCTCCCCGTCCAAAAAGCGGTCCCGATACCGACTCCACATGTCCAGAAACTGGACCGCAGCCGCGCCCGTACGCTGGGCCAGGGCCACGGCCGTCGTCTCCGTCTCGGCGCCGACGCTGGCCGAGGCCACCACCAGCCGGGGTTTCTGGCTCTCGAAGAACTCGGCCAACCAGGGCCCCGGATCGGGCGGGGGCGTCTTGACCTCGAAGCCGTTGGCCCGCCAGACAGCGACCGACGGACCGGAGGCCAGGATTTCCCAGGGAGCGGGGGGGGCGGACCCGCCCGCGGCCCACCGTCTGGCCAGGGGCAGCAGGTATTCCGCTCCGGCCGTCTGGTGGGTCAGGAACAGGATCACGTCGCCGCCCCGTTCATGGACCGCAAATCCGAGGCCGCGGCCAAAACCTTCTTCACCGCCGCGACGAAGCCGTCCATGTCCGCTTCGGTCAACGGGGGGTAGATGAGGTTGGTCAGGACGATTTCTTCATCCTGAAGGCGCTCGCAGGTGGGACAGAGCCCCGGACCGTAGACCAGGTCCTGGTTTCGGTGGTTGGCCGTGAAGGGGAACCCGCCGGGACCGAAACAGATCTTTTGACGAAACAGGGGCTCCAGGTGCAGCGGCCGCAGATATCCGGACCGAAGGTAATACCCCTCGGCCGTCACCGCCCGGGCGAAGAGATCCCGGGACAGTCCGGTGATCGACGCGTCGTAGCGCATGACGTAAAAGTAATAGACGTGGCTGCAGTTCGGTCGGGTGAGGGGCGGGCTGAGCCCCGGGACGTCGGCCAGTCCCTCGGTCAGCCGGTCGGCGAGCCGGACGCGGGCCGCGTTGAGTCCGTCCAACTTCTCCAACTGGCAGATCCCGACGGCCGCCTCCATCTCGCCCAGCCTCAGGTTCTGGCCCATGGTGTTGGCGATGTCGGTGATCCCTAAATCGGCCACCACCGCCTCGCCGTGGTTGCGGACGAGTTCCATCTTGGCCGCCACCCGCTCGTCGTCGGTGATGACCACGCCGCCCTCGCCGCACTGAATGGTCTTATGCCGGTTGAGGCTGAAGACGCCGGCGCGCCCGACGGTCCCCGTGTATCGCCCCTCCACCAAGGCCCCCGGGGCCTGGGCGTTGTCCTCCAGCAGGAACAGGCCGCGCTGGTCGGCCAGGTCTTTGAGCGCCTCCAGGCGGGCCGGGTGGCCGAACAAATTCACGGCCAGGATGCCCTTGGTGTAGGGGGTGAGGTTGGCCTCCACCGAGACCGGATCGAGGCCGAAGGTCTCGTCTTCAATGTCGGCGAACACCGGGACGGCACCGGTCTGTAAAACCATCGACGCCGTGGCGTGCATGGTGTAGGGCGGGACGACAACCTCGTCGCCCGGGCCCACGTCCATGGCCATGAGCATGCCATACAACCCGCTGGTGGCCGAATTGACGGCCACGGCGTGTTTGGCCCCGAACTTCCGGCAAAAGGCCGCCTCCAACTCCCTGACCTTGGGGCCGCCGTGAAACTCGGGGATCGGCGCGGCCACGAACCCGGACAGGACCCCCGTATCCAGGACCTCCATAACGGCCCGTTTTTCCTCCTGGCCGATGGTGTTGTAAGACGGGAGCGGGCGGTCGTTCACCGGAGGGCCGCCCAACAGGGCGGGCTTGTCAGACGCGCTCATGTCAACCTCAGTCCAGTTCGATGGGAGTTACGTCGCAAGGTCGGCCGTGCGCGCGGTGGGACTCCCGGACGGCGTCGAGGACGGCCAGGACTTCCAGGCCCATCCGCCAGTCAAAGGCCAGGGGCACGGCCGGATCGTCGAGGACGGCCACCAGATTGTCCACGGCCCCCGACAGGCCGGCCAGGGGGCCGTCGGTCACAAAGGGGGACTCCGGGCTCAGGTGGGCGTAGCCGGGATAAAAAAGTCCCTTCACCGCCCTGGCCTCCCGACGCCGGCACCCGCCGGCCAGAAGGGAATGCACCCCGCCGGCCAGGATGAACTCGAGGTCGAACAGATCGAAGTCCGTCCCGTCCAGGCCCTGGAAGTGGGCCGTGAATCCCCGCTCCAACTCGAGGCTGAAACTGAGGCTGGGATCGGGCGACTCCCCGGGCTGATCCGGGTTCCAGGCGCTGACCCTTTTTCCCGGTCCGAAATGCCGGTGCAGGAGGGCCACCAGGTGACTGGCGTTGTTATACAGACCTCGACCGTAGAGGGCCCTGGCCGTCAAGGGCCGGCCGGCCCGAGCCATTCGTTCGAAGAACAATTCGTGGGCCGGGTCCCAGGACCGGGGGTAGTTGACGGCCGCCGGAATTTGGGCCGCGTTCAGCAGTCGGCCCAGCCGCCGGGCCCCGTGCTCGTCCACGGCCATGGGCTTTTCCAATAAAAAGGCGCGCGGAGCACCGGCCAAGACCTCGGCGACCACGCCCGCCGTGTCCCGGGCCGGAACGCAGACGCTGACCAGGTCCAAGGCCTGATGGTCGGCCATCTCCGCCGCGGACTCATACACCGGCCCCTGAAATCCAAAACGCTCGATGAAGGCGACGCGCCGCGACTCGTCCGGATCGGCCGCGGCCGTCAGGTTGATCCGGGGATGGGCCAGGTAGGCCTCGACATGGGTCCGGGGCGGTGCGCCGGGCGCGGCCTCGTAGGACGCGCCCACGCGGCCCAGGCCGACCACCGCCGCCCGGTAAATCCGACTCACCGCCTCTCCGATGGCCGCGCCAGCAGAAGCTCGGCCCAGGCGAAGTCCAGTTCGTCGTCGATGTCCGCCGAGCGCTCCCGGGGCATGACGTAGGGATGAGTCCGGTCGGTGTAATATTGCCGCGTGGACCGGAGGACCTCGGTCCGGAAGATGTAGATCGCCCCATTGGGGACGTAGGTCTGTTCATGCTCTTGCCGATTGCTGATCGCGTCGGAGTCGGGAAAATAGTCGACCAGGACGCCCCGGTCGTCAATCCGTCGGTACCAGGCCGGCGGAACCGGGGCCTCGGTGACACTGATGACCGAGTCGGCCCGTCTGGACCGGAACAGGTCGATGGCCGCGTCGATGTCCGCCGTGGTGCGCAAGGGGGCCGTGGGCAACAGGGCGCAGAAGGCCTCGATCGCCGCGCCGGTCTCCTCCGCCAGCCGATCGACGGTGTATAAATAGGCGTCCATGACCATGGAGTCGTCCCCGGCCAACTCCGGCGGTCGTCGAAAGGGCACCTCGGCCCCCAACTCGATCGAGACCCGGGCGATCTCGTCGTCGTCGGTGGAGACCACGACCCGGCTCACCCGGTCCGCGCCCAGGGCCGCCCGGATCGAATGTCCGATCAGGGGTACGCCGCCCAGGGGTCGAACGTTTTTACCCGGCAGTCCCTTGCTGCCGCCCCGGGCCGGGATGATGACCAGCATGCTCAGTCTCCCCGCGCCTTTTTAGTCTCGAACCACTCCCGGGCCAGGAGTCCGTATTTGTAGACGTCGATGAACCTGCCCCGCCACAGGGCCTGTTCCCGAAAAGTGGCCTCCGGCTTGAATCCGACCGACTCGAACAGCCGCCGCGACGCCTCGTTAACGGCGTACATCCCGCCGGTGACCTTGTGCAGGCTCAGCTTGCCGAAGGCGTGATCGACCATGACCTCCAGGGCCTCCCGCCCCAGGCCCCGCCCCCAAAAGTCCTTGTCGCCGATGAGGATGCTGATGTCGGCGTGGCGGTGGAAAAAATCGATGCCGTGCAGGCCGACGGTGCCGATCAGGCGATCTTCGGCGGCCGTCACGATGGCCAGTTGAAGGTTTGCCTCGGAGTCGTACATCGTCTCGAAAAAACGTCGCTGCTTCTCCGGTGTGTTGGGAAACAGGCCCTTGAACATGCCGTCGGTGACCTCGTGATCGTTGAACCAGGCGTGCCAGGTCTCGACGTCCGCAAGGATGTGGGTCCGCAGGTGGACCCGATCACCCTCGAGGAACATGACCCGGCCCTCGGCGTCCTTCACCGGCTCAGACCTCCAGCGGCGGATGGGGCCCCGACGGACACAACTCCAGGGCCCACAGGTCGTCCACCAGGGCGAGCAACAACCGGTCGTTGAAGCGGCGGGCCACCAACTGGGCCCCGAAGGGCAGTCCCTCCGGGCCGACAAAAACGGGCAGATTGAGGCTGGGGGCATGGCCCAGCGTCCAGATCAGACACGAATCCGGACGATCCATACTGTCCAGCCCCTTGAGAGGCGAGCCGCCCGTGGACAGGGTCAGGATGGCGTCGTAGTCCATCAGGACCTGGTCCAACCGTCGAGCCAGCCTGCTCTGGACCGCCATGGCCTCCAAATAGTCGTTCAGGGTCAGGGTGAAGCCGTGCTCGATCAGCCGCCGCATGATCCCGCTGACGAGCTGCTTGTTGTGGTACTCCTCCTCGAAGTAGTAGGACAAGGTCTTGTCGTAAATGGTCTCGTGGATCTCATGGGCCCGGTTGAAGTCGGCCGGCAACACCAGCGGCTCGACCTCGATGCCGTGCGCCGCCAGCCGGTCGGCATAGTCCCTGATGGCCCGCTGGGCGTAGTCCTCGGCCTCGTCCCAAACCCGCAGACAGTCGGTGACCAGTCCCAGTCGCCAGGGCCGCTCGCCCTTGTTCTGGCGCGCCGGATCGCTCAGGGCGGCGTGGCTGAGGGGGTAGTTGGTCCCCGTGACCCGCACCACCTCGAACACGGTCCTCAGGTCGGCCGGCGTCCGGGTGAAAAACCCCACCGTGTCCAGGGTGTCCGTGGTCTTGAGAATACCGGTCCGGGGCAGCAGGCCGAAGGAGGGCTTGAGGCCGTAGATCCCGCAATAGCTGGCCGGCCGGATGATCGAGCCGGCGGTCTGGGTGCCCAGAGCCACCGGGACCATGGAGGCGGCCACGGCCGCGGCCGATCCGCTGGAGGACGTGCCGGGGCCGTAGGCCGGGTCGTGGGGGTTGGCGGTCAGACCGGGGGTGTGGACCGCGAACTCGGCGGTGACCGTCTTGCCCAAGATGATCGCCCCTTCCTCTCTGAGGTCGAAGACCACCCGGGCGTCGTTGCCGGACCTGTAGTTTTTCCACAAGGGACTGCCCATCTCGGTGGGCATGTCCTCGGTGTTGAAAATGTCCTTTATCCCGACGGGTATCCCGGCCAGCACTCCCGGGTCGCGTCCCCGGGCCAATTCCTCGTCGATCCGTTTGGCCCGGGCCAGACTGCGGGGCTGGTCCAGGTGAACCCAGGCGTGTGTCATTGGATCGAGGGCGGCGATGCGTTCCAGGCAGGAGCGCACCAATTCTTGGGCCGACAGTTTTTCCCCGCGGATCAGACGTGCCGCCGCCGTCGCGTCCAAGGTGTATGGCGGCCCCTCCAAGACGGGTTGGGGCCGAATGGACTTTTCCATTTCAACCCTCCCCGGTCTCGTTCGCGGCCGCGACCATTTTCCGAAGCGGCCCCGGATCGGGCCGGGGCAACCGGGTGGCCTTGCCCTCCCGCAGCTCGACCAAAATATTGTAGAACTCCTCGGGGGTGTACCCGGTAATCCGAAGGTATTCGACCAAGGCCGGCGGAATATCCGCATCCACCTCGTGCGCCAGTCTCAGACCTTCCTCCCGGGTCATCAACCCGTGGCGCACATCGCGACAAGCCTGGTCGGTGCCCCGCCCGAAGCCGCGCTTGATGAACTTGCAGTAGTCGTGGACCCCGGCCATGCGGCACTCGACGCTCTTGTAGCCCTTGTACGCCCCCTCGACATAGTCTTCCCGCCAATCATAGTGCTTGCGCACGAACTCCATCTGGCGCTCCTCATCCCAGAAGATGTAGTCGCCCAGATGGATTCCGACCACGCCGACCCTTTCCAGGTCTTCCCAGGAAGGCAGCTCGAAGGGCTTGAGTTCCCTGAGGGTGATGTCGTCACACACCAGGGCCTCGGGCCAGACCTTGGCCGAGACCTTGGTAAAATAATCCCGGTCGAAGCGGTGCACGGGCTCGTTGTAGGTCGCCCGGCCGGAATGCTCGGCAATCGACTCCCCCCAGATCAACAGCGGGATCTCGAAGCGGACCGCCACCTGCAGGGGAAAGGCTCCCACTCCAGAGTGACAGGTCCAGCAAGCGTCTCCGATGAGCTCCAGCGAGCGTCGAGCGATGCGGTTGACCAGGTCCCGATTGGGGGTGAACATGAAGTGGTCGACGTTGAGCTTCTCCAGAATATTTTCCAGGTTGTAGCGGCCGGTGGGCGAGAACCAGTTGTGGCTGAAGGTCACCGCCAGGGGCTTGAGGCCGAAGACCTTGACGATCACGTGGAGTTGAAACGAACTGTCCTTGCCGCCGCTGATGGGCACGAGGCAGTCGTAATTGGAGCCGTCTTTACTCCGGTATCGCTCCAGGATGCCCCGAAGTCTGTTGCCGCGCTCGACCCAGTTTATATGCTGCTTCTCTTCGGCGGCCCGACAGGCCAGACAGATCCCCATCTCGTCAAACTGCATCCCCTCGTTGGTCTCGGGCATGCAGCACCGGACACAGTAGCGCAGCTGGGAATAAGGCACCTGACAGTAATCGTCCATGGCTCCTCCCGTAACGTCGTTCCAGGATCAAACCGCCTGGGCGGTGTCGAGTTGGAGGGATTGTGTCAGAGACCGGTAGAACAGGTCGGTCTCCTCGGGGAAGGCCTGCCGCCGGGGTCCCAGAGATCCGAGATCGATCCCCGTCAGGTCCAGGCAGGACCGCTTGACCGCGGCGATGTATTGTCGGCCGGCCTTGAGCCTTTCGGCCCGGGAGGCCTCATCTTGGATATCCAATATCTCCCGAAGCGTCCGGCGTAACGCCAGGAAGTCGGTCACCACCCGGACGTGAGGCATGACGTTGAACACGTTGTGCAGGCCCAAGGACAAAACAGGCACTCCCAGGCAGGCGGCCTCGCCCCCGACCGTACTGGAGATGACCACGGTGGCCAGGGCTCCGGCCGCCAGCCGGATCGTGTTTTCCAGAGGTGAGATCAGCTTGACGTTGGGGATCCGGGCCAGGTTGTCGTAAAAATCACGCGGTCGCGAACCCAGGCCGTGGACGTGCTCCTTAACCGCCAGATATACGCCGGCCGGCAGATTCTTGGCCAAGAGGTAGATCAGAGACTGCTGATCGGTGAACTCGGGGGCCAGGGTATTCAGGGCGTGTTCCGGCTCGATGTGGAGGGGATACAAGACATAATCCAGGCCCTCCAGGTCACCGAGGACGTCCAGGTTTCGCTTACACCACTTCATGACCCGATGTTCCCGCCAAATATAGGCCAAATGGGATGACACGTTGTAGCTGTCATGCACGCCCCGCCATCGTTTGTAGGCTCGCAGGGCGGCATACCGTCCCATGTGCTTGAGCACGTGAAACGTATTTTGGCCATAAAGGTACTTGTCCCGAAACTGCTGCTCGAAAGGCCGTAGGGCCGCGAAGTCGGGCTCTTGTTCAAGCCCCTGGGACACGGCTTCATGATAGGCCCGTGCCACGTGGGGTGAAGACCAGAGTTCGTCCGGCGCCCAGTAGTAGTAATCCTTGTACCGGGCCCAGGCCAACACGCGCAACGGAATCCCCTTGGTTCGAGCTGAGACCCCGGCCGTGGAGCCCTCCAACCCGCTGCCGCCGCCGACCACCAGATCGGGATGCTTGGCCTCGAAAAAATCGTTCCAGTACTGACAGACCTTGTTGAACAGGAGCAGACTGCCTACATAAGTCGGAGTGGGACGACTGGAAGGGAACCGATTGCCGCTGGAGTAAAAGCCGTGACCCCAGTGGCGGTCGGTCTGGATGGCGTCCACCAGGTACCACCCCGTTTGATCCTCGAAGCGGCGGGCCTTTACCGCCTGTCCGGGCTGGGAAGGCAGCTGACCGTACTCCCGCCGCATCCACTCGATGTCGGTGTACTCATCGACTGCCCGGCCTTGGTCCTGACTTTGGAAATACGCCACGTCCCGATGGCTGTTGCAGACGAATTCCACCCGGGCTCCGTACTCCCGCTTGAAACGTTCGGCCAGGGGCAACCACAGCCACCCCAACCACGGTGTGGCCCAGATGATCACGCTACGCATGGGATCGGTACTCCCGCCGGGAGCGCAAAGCGACGGCTCCCTTTTTCGCCCCGACTCAAGGCCTGGCCCCTGAACCGAGGCGCAATTCCTCGATCAGGTCAACCAGTCCGCCCACGGTCTGGAATTGCTCCGACTCGGTGTGGTCGTCGGTCAAGGTTATGCTGAATCTATCCTCGATCTCGGTGATCAATTCCACCAAACCCAGCGAATCCAACAGGCCCACGTCCAAAAAACGACAGGCCAATTTCTGCTCGGCGTTCTCTCCGGGCAACCCGCCTCGATCCTTGAAAAAGGCGAACACTACTTCTCGAGGTGTCACGCGGCGCCTCTGGTGATGAGTTGGCTCAGGCCGATGTCCCCCAAAATAGCCGCTCCCGAAAAGTCACTTCTCCCGGCACGAGGGGCCGACTTTGAAATGCCCGGCGGATTCACGTCCCCTCCACGGCCACGCATCTGGCCGGAGCACCGTCTCCCCCGGCGATCTTGAGCGGCAGGACGATCAGCTCGATTTCGGCTTTCGTCAGTTCCTTGAGGCCGCAGAGGTACTCCACCAGGATGACTCCCGCCGCGAAGAAGACGTGGTGAACCGGACTGTCCGGATCGTGCCCATAACCCTGCCGGGGGTCGTCCGGATTGGGGATATCCATGGCCACCAACCTCACCCCCTGCTCGACCAGCCACCGGGCGGCGGCCGGTGAGAGATAGGGATGGTCGGTGTAGAACTCGGGGCGACCCCAATGATCCGACCAGTCAAAACGCAAGACCAGGCGCCTGGGTCGTTCGTCTCCCAGGGCCGTCGCCAGGTATTCCGGCGGCACGGGTCGGCGCGGGGCACAGGCGGTGAGGTCTATCACCCGGGCCGGCCCGATCAGGACGTCCAGAGGCAGGGCGTCCAAGGTCATCCCGTCGGTCCGAAAATGACGCGGGGCGTCGCAGTGGGTGGCGGTATGGGTCCCCAAGACGATTTTTCTGACCTCCCGTCCCTGGGCCTGGTGCGTGGCCAGGACCGAGACCTCGACCCGGGGGTGCCACGGACTGGGATAGCCGGGCATCCCGTCCTCGATGGTGTGGGACAGGTCGATGATTCGCCTGGTCATCTTGCGGCGGCCTCGGCCAACCGCCGGCGAATGACGGTCTTCTGGACCTTGCCGGTGACGCTCTTGGGCAGGGCCTCCCACGCCACGTAGGCCGCCGGCGCCTGTAAGTCGCTCAGGTTCCGGCCGCACAGGTCTTTCAGCTCCGGCTCGACCGACGCCAGGCCGAAACCCGGCCCCAGGACCACCACCGCCACCGGCTCCTCCCCGTAAAAATCATGAGGTCGCCCCACCACGGCCACTTCCTCCACGGCCTCGTGCTCCAGGAGCACCTCCTCCACCGCCCGCGGACTCAGGTTGACTCCGCCCTTGATGATGAGGTCCTTCTTGCGTCCGGTGATGAACAACCGGCCCTCGTCGTCGAGGTGGCCGTAATCGCCCGACGCGAACCAGGCCCCGAATTCCAACGGATCGGGCCGGCCGGTCGCCGGGTCGAGGTAGCCGACCATCAGCCACGGGGCGCGAATCATGATTTCTCCCCCGGCCGCGGCCGAGTCGGCCCGAGGGTCGGTCATGACCTCGAGATCGACGCCGGGAAGCGGCCGGCCTGCCGCGCCGGCCACCGGTCCGTCACCCAGGGTATTGGTGGTCACGAACAAGGTCTCGGACAAACCGTAGCTCTCCAGGAGCGGCACGTCGTATTTGGCCTCGAAATCGTCTTTCAGGGTAACGGGCAGGGCCGCCGTGCCGACCAACGCCGTCTCCACGGATTGGCGACAATATTGGATCCCCGCTCGGCTGCGGTCGGCCTTGAGCAGGGTCGCCAAGATGGTCGGCACCAGCCACAGGGTGTTGACCCCGTGGGCCATCGGTGACTCCCAAAACCGGAGGGCCAACTTCACGTTGAACGCGGGCCCCAGCACGACCGTCCCCCCGGCCAAAAACGGGCACAAAATGGTGTTGAGAAACCCGGCCATGTAGGCCATGGGCAGCACGTGAAACAGCCTGGTGTGGGGGCCGAGACCGACCGCCCGGTTGAAGGCCAGGGCGCTTTGGATCAAGCTCCCGACGCGGTGGATCACCCCCTTGGGTCGGCTGGTGGTCCCCGAGGTGAAGGTCAACGAGAAATGGTCATCGGGAGACACGCCGGCCAGGGGTCGCCAATCGTCGGCCTTGGCCGCCGAAACGCCGTCGAGCAGGGTCTCGACGTCCACCATTTTGGGCCACGGGACCCCCCGGCGGTCGGTTTCCCCAGCGTTTGATTGTTCCTCGGGGTCAAGGACCGCCCGGAGCAACGCGGCCGTTTGGTCGTTATGGACCAGGACCTGGGCCCGACTGCGCCCCAGGACGTGGACCAGATCCCGGCGACCCAGGTCCGGGTTCAGGGGGACGACCACCGCGCCCAGATACAGGCAGGCCAGATACAACAGGGCGAACGGAACCGAGTTGGGCAGGCACAACGCCACCGGTTGACCCGACGCCACGCCCAGGGCTCGCAGGCCCCGGGCCATCCGCACGGCCAGATCGTGGCTCTCGGCAAAGGTCAAACCCCGCCCCGAGCCGGCGTCGATCAGAAACGGTCTCGTCGCGCGGGACTCGATGACGCCCAGAATCGTGTTGGTCAAGTCGATGGCCATGGGGAGCTTTGACCCGCGCCGCCCCTCAATCGTCGCCACTTTGTTCCCGGCCAAAGTAGTCCTGGAACTGGAACCAGGCGGAAAAGACCGTTTGTTGGGCATCGCGGATTTCTCGGGCCTTGTCCTCGACCAACATCGCCGGCGCGTCGGCCTTGTCCACCGCGCAGACGGCCCGGATCAGCTTGCGGGGGTCGACGCCGTATTTGCCCGAGTACCGGGCGATGAGGTGCATGTAGCTGGAGTGGAACTGGGCCTCGCCACAGACCACGTCCAGGGAGCTGATGCCCGTCCGTTTCATCAGCGGCCGAACGTACCTTTCCCCGATGTCCATGACCTCCAGGGGGTCGATTTTCAGATCGAAACCCATGCGTGCCAGGGCCACCAACAGTATTTCGGTCGGCGCATTGCCGGCGCTTCGGCCCAGGCCCTGGAGTGAACCGTCGATGTAAACCGCGCCCAGTTCGGCGGCCAGCAGACTGTTGGCCACGGCCAGGCCCAGATTGTCGTGTCCATGAAAGGCCAGGGGAAGATCGCAGGCCTCCCGCACGGCCTCCCAAAATACGCGGAGGTCGGACGGCAACATGCCGCCGGCCGAATCCACGATGTAGATCACGTCGGCGCCGAACCCCTGGCTGAGTCTGGCCTTGAGGGCCACCTCCGCGGGCGGCATGGCGTATGACTTCATGAAATTGGCACAGACGTGCATCCCCCGGCTCTTGGCCCGGGCGATAAACGGCTCGGACTGCTCCACTTCGGTGACGTTGGTCCCGATCCGGACGAAGCCCATACCGTAGTCGGCCGCCAGGTCCAGGTCTTCCAGACGGGCGATGCCCGGGATGCAAAACATGCCGAACTTGGCCCGACTGAGGGCCTCCGCCGCCGCGGCCAGGTACTCCTCGTCCGTGGCTTGGGCCGGGCCCTTGCCCGCCTCAGAGGCGCCCAGGCCGATGCCGTGCCCGATCTCGATCAGATCGAAGCCGGCCTTTTCCAGGGCCCGGGCGATGAGGGCCGTGTCGCTGACCGAAAAGCCGAAATTGATGGCATAGCTGCCGTCCCGAAGGGTGGTCTCCAGGATCTGCACCGATTCGTTCTTGGTTGTCATGGATCCGTCCAATTTAATTCGGATAGATGTGCCCGGAACAGACACCGGGCGCGGTCCGCTTAGCGAAGCTGCTTTCGGCGCTGGGCCGAGATGGTAACGCCGGGACGAGCCACCAGTTTCGCCCCCGGGGCCAGGTCCTCGGTGACCACCGTGCCCGGGCCGACGCTCGCCTCGTCGCCGATTATCCTCTTGTTCAGCACCACCGCCCCGGGGGAAATCCAACTTCCTTTGGCAATGCGGCTCGAACCACCGATCACCGAGCCGGCGGTGATCATCACGTCCTCTTCAATCTGGGCGTTGTGCCCCACCAGGACGTGGGCGTCGATCTTGGTCCGTGACCCGACCTCGGTGTTCCCCAACGTCCCCCGGACGATGCAGGTCAGGGCCCCGATGTCCACCGCGTCATGGACGACCACGCCTCCGAGGTGGGGAAATTTCTCCCATCGTCCGGATGCGTTTTGTTCATACCCGAACCCGTCGGCGCCGATGACCGCCCCGGCGCCAATGGTCACTCCCTCGCCGATGTCCGTTTGGTCGTGGATGACGCAGTTGGCCTCGAGCACGCTTCCCCGGCCGATCCGGGCGCGGCCGACGACCACGCCCGGGCCGATCCACGTTTCCGGATGGACTTCGGCTTCCGAATGAATCGCGGCGCTGGGGTGGCGCCCCCATTCACGGCCAGGGGCGAACAGCGCGGCCACGATGCGGACGAACGCCAGGCGCGGCCCGGCCACCCGGAGGAGGCATTTGTCTCCGAGCGCGGGCGTGCGCCGGATCGAGTCGTCACAGATCACCACCCTGGCGGCCGTCTGCTCGGCCGCCACTTGGGCGTCGGCCCAACCGGGTTTGACCCAGACCAGGGACTCGGAGTCGGCCTGATGGATCGGCCTCACGTTGGAGAAAAAGAGGTTATCGACCGGGCCGTCGATCCGGTAGCCGGGCCCCAGAAAGGGCTCGATGTCTTTGAGGTTGTAGCGCGGCATGCTCAGGTCGCAATCTCGTTCGGTTGGCCGGGGTGAGAGTTCAAGACGCGATCATAAAGGGCCATCACCGCCTCGGCGTGAGCGGGGGCCGAATACCGGGTCTCGACCGTGTGCCGGCCGGCTCGGATCAAGGGCCGGGCCGCGATCGGGTCCGCCGCCCGGAGAACGGCCTCGGCCAGACCGGCCTCATCTTCATACCCGGCCAATAAAATGTCTGACCCGTCCGTGGCATAGTCCTCGATGTGACCGACCCGAGACGCCACCACCGGCGTGCCGCCCAGCCAGGCCTCCAGCACCACCCGCCCGAAGGGCTCGGTGCGGTACGGCAGGGCCAACACGTCCAGCCCGGCGATGATCCTGGCTCCCTCCGGATGACGAGGGCGAAAGTAGACCGATTCGGCCACACCCAGCCGCCGGGCCAGTTGACGGAGGCCGCCACGTAGTCCCGGCTCCCCGTCGCCGACGATCACCAGTCCGGCCCGGGTCAGCCGTCGCCGCACCAGGGGCCAGGCCCGAATCAAGAGATCGACGCGCCGGTTGGGGATGAGGTGCCCCACCAGACCGACCAGGGGGTCCGCCTCGCCCGGAATTTGCAGGCAGCGGCGCACGTCCAGGGGTTTGACGGGGCTGATTTCAATGCCGTTGGGCACGACGACGATCTTGGTCTCGTCCAAGCCGAGGTCGCTCCACATCCGTTTGGTGCTGGCCGAATGGGCCACGAACAAGCGGACGTGATGATTGGCCACCCGGGCCAGGTGTTGATTCATCCCCCAGTCCGAAAAGGACCGCAGGTGGCTGACGCACGCCAGGCCCAGCTTCTGGCCGGCCAGAATGGCGAAGTAGTGTCTGACCACCTGGTTGTTCAGGTGAAGAAGATCGACCCGTTGTCGCCGGACGAGTTGGAGGACGGCCCGGTACATGCCCCGGTGCGTCCAACATTCCCATTGGTCGCGGGCCGCCGGCCACCAGCGGCCGAGATACCGCCCCGCCTCGGCCAGCCCGTAGCGGAACCTCCTGGGCAGATGGCGATTGTACACCAGGTCGTCCTGCACCTCCACCGTCACGCCCGATTCCCGCAACCAGCGGGCCTGGCTGGTCTCGATCGCCGTCAGGACCACGGGACGATATCGAGCCGGGTCAAGATGGCTGACCAGCGTGCGCAGACTTTCGTGCGAACCGCCCCCGTGGGTGCCCGTCTCCACGTATAGAATCGTTCGGGGTTCTGGCACTCGGTCCCTTTCAGACCAGCCAGGTGGGACCCGGGGGTCGTCCGGCCTCACCATCGGCCATCCACGCCCTGCAGGCGGATGATCTCGCCGTACCAGTCGTTGGAATCGCTCAACTGGTCATGGGTCCCCACGGCCCTGATTTCACCCCGGTCCACGACCGCAATCAGGTCGGCGCGTCTGATGGTGGACAGGCGGTGGGCGATGACCACCAGGGTCGTCTCTCCCCGGGCCCCCAGTTCTTCAAGGGATCGACTGATGTAGGCCTCTGACTCCGAATCCAGGGCGCTGGTCGGTTCGTCCAGAACCAGAATTTGGCTCTGGCGCAACAGGGACCGCGCCAGGATCAGGCGCTGGCGTTGACCGCCGGACAGGTTGCAGCCGTTCTCTCCGCAAAGGGTCCCATAGCCGTCGGCGAGGCGCGCGATGAACTCATCAGCGTAGGCCAGCCTGGCCGCGACACGCACCTCGTCGTCATTCGCCTCGGAACGTCCATAGCGGATATTGGCGGCGATGGTGTCGTTGAAGACGTAGGTCGACTGACTGACGATGGAGACGTTTTTCCGAAGCGATCCCAGGTCGTATTCCTCGATCGGCCGGTCGCCGATCATAATGCGGCCCGAGTCCGGGACGATCAACCGGGGAATCAAATCGACCAGGGTCGATTTCCCGGCGCCCGACGGGCCAACCAGGGCCACCATTCGGCGGGCGGGTATGGTCAGCGAGACGTCCTTGAGCACGAGGCCGTCCTGGGGTCGATAGGTGAACGTGACGTGGTCAAAAACGATCCCCGAACCGACGTCCCGCAGGGTATGACCGCCTCCGGTGATGCGCCGAGCGGAGGCGGCCTGGTCCAGGGTGCGCGCGACAAGGAGCACCGATTCGGTCAGGGCGGCGGCGTTGTTGCGGTTGATGAAAAACGACCGGGCGATTGGCATCAGCCGGATCAGAATGAACACGAACAGACCAATCTGGGCCAGGGCCATGTCCAGAAACTTGAGGGCAAGGTACATGATGGTCAGTCCGGCCACGACCACCAGCGGTTCGACGATCAGCTCGATGCGGCCCTGCACCTCGGCGATTTTGACGTTGCGCCGGGTCAGATCTTGAGAGATGGTCTCTTGGCGCTCGATTTCCAGGTGTTCCTGGTGGTCCAGCTTGACCGTTCTGACGCCCGTCAGCCGTTCCACCAAAAACTGACCCAGCCGCCCATTAAGTATGGTTACCTCCCCGCCCAACAGCCTCATCCGGCGGACGATGGTGCGGTTGACCACAAAGGCCACCACGACGACCACGCAGGCCAGGAGCGTCATCTGAAACGACATCATCAACAGCACCACGAAGTACACAGGGAACAGGGCGAACGTGCCGGCCAGATTGGTGAGGGACAGGACCACCCCGCCACTGCGGACCGCCTCCACCGTTAGGACGTTGACCAGGGTGCCCGTATCGCGGTTATGGAAAAAGGCTAAGTCAGAACGCAACAATCGGGCGAAGCCATGGTTCCGGACGGCCCGGGTGAAACGCTGGGCCAGGACGACTCCGTAGACGTTGCGGCCGAAGACAAAGGCCTGTCTGATCAAAAACATCAGAGCCACGACCGCCATCAGGCTCAAAAGCGTCACCGGCAGGCCCATGGCGTCAAAGACGGGCACCAGCTTGGCCGTTGAGGCGTCAGAGTTGACCAGGGCCTGTCGGGTGCCGCCCTTGTCGACGAACTCGACCACCGGCAGAAACATGGCCACGCCGAACCCCTCGAACACCGCGGCCCCCACGGAAATACCCAGCAGAACCGCCATCCGCCAGGCACTCAGCAGATCGAGGCGCCTTGCGGCGCGCCAGCATTCCCCGATTTCGCGGGGAAGCAACTTGAAGACCCATGATGACTTTGTGGACATAATCGTCGGTAAGCCTATGTTTTCACCGCTCAGGTGAAGGAAGGGGATCTACGCCAAACGGCTCCGTCTGAAAAATGCAACGCGGCCGGACGACGTCTCGCAAAACGCTTGAGGATAGGCCCGTCGCTGACAGGACGTCATCTCCTGGTTTCAATTATTCTCCGAGCCACACGTTCCGCACCCCGGCCGTCGACCGCGTCCCGCCCCCGCCGAGACATCCGACTCAAAACCTCCGGGGCATCCAACCATCGATTTACGGTTTCGGCCACGACCTCGGGAGGCGTATCGGACAGGCGGCCCAGAGATTTTCCCGCCCCCAGATGCTCCAAGGTCCCGGCCGCGAACCGCTGGTTGTCCGCGGTCATCACCGCCGCCACGGGAAGTCCGAGGCGGCACAACTCCCAGACGGTCGACCCGGCTGCGCTGACGGCCAGATCGGCTCGGTCCATTTCCGCAGCCATTTCTGAGGCGTTCAGGCCGACCCGGATCCGGAGGGGCCGAGGATACGTCCCGGTCAGGGCTTCGATGGTCGCGCGGCGTCGATTGGCCCCCCCCAGGATGACCGTGATCTCGACCTCCTCCTTCACGGCGGACAAGCCGCGAAGGGCCCACTCGGTGCCGCCGAGTTTGTCCGCGCCGCCCATGGTGATCAGGACTCGCCACGGAGTGGCCGCGGAGGCTCGCCGGGTCTTAGGCGCGGCGAAGTCCGGCCTGAGCAAAGCGTAACCGGGACCGAGCAGTAGTCGATCCGGGTCAAGCTCAGCGTAGGCCCCGCCGGCCTCGAGAAGGTTCTGATTCAGGATCAGCCTCGCCGCCGACAGATCCCGGGTGGCCAGGTCATCGATGATGACTATCGCGGCGTCGGTCGAGGTCGCCAGCCGAGCCAAGGCGTCACCCGACCAGGCGTAATGGTCCACGACCAGGCCCCCCGCCCCGACGGCTTGGTCTCTTGTCCAGGCGACGTCTTGTTCTGATCCGGCCCGGATACCGTTGGCCGCGATTACCTCGCCGCCCTGCCGCGCCAGAAAGGACAGGGCCGGCTCCCCGGACGTCGTTACAAAGGTTAACGTCGCCCCCTGTCGGACCAGGGCCAGGGCCAGGGCGGAGCATCGCACCAGATGCCCCATTCCCAGGTCAGGCCCGCCATCGCAGCGAAACAGGACCCGCAACCGTCAACTCCACCGGATGAGGCGGCGCACCTGATAAAAGGCCTCGGCGGCCGGCAGGCCAACCCGCATCCCCCTCTCCCGGGCGGCGACGACGATGCCCTCCGTGGAGCGGGGATGGGGATACTCCCGGATCTCGGATTCGTAGGCCGCCAAGGCGGCCACTTTCCGCTCCAAGGTGGCGGAGACATCGACCCAGACATTCGGGACGAAGGCCCGTGTCGCGTCCCAGGCGTTGTATTCGGTCGAAGATGCTGTCTCGAAAAAAAGAATCTCCCGCCAGGTCGCATCGGGCAGCGGTCTTAGGGCGGTCAGGACCGCTCGGGAGGTGATCCCGTGGTCCAGGTTGAGATCGTCGCCGTGGTGAGTGTAGATCACATGGGGTTGGAAATCGAGGACGAATTCCTCGACGCTCTTGGTCACGTCCAAGAGCGGCACCGTATCGAAGCGGTTGTCGGGCAGGTTGTGGCGCCCCAGCCGGGAGACGCCCATCACTTCGGCCGCCTTTTCCGCGGCCCGGCGCAACTCCTTGATCGCCCGGTCGACCTCGTCCCGAGGGCCACCTCGGGAGGCAAAGCCCTCGCCCAAAATCAAGACGGCCACCTCATCGCCGTTGTCGGCGTGGCCGATGAGCGTGCCCCCCGGTCCCAGGACCTCGTCATCGGGGTGGGCGACGATGGCGCAAACCCTCATGAAGGACCTCCTGGCTTGACCCCCGCCTGATAGGCCGTCATTCGCATGACGGTTCACTGCGGCCCCGCCCAGGGACGGTCGGGTCGGGCGCGATGGCTTCAGCCGTCACCGGTGCGTCGGCCTTGACATCCCTGTCCAGCCGCCGGCCGATCACCGTCTCCAGGGCGGCCGGCGGCAGCCCGTCCTCGGGCCGTACGACCTTGACGTCCGCGGCGTCGATCGTCTCCCCGAGACGCATGTCCCGGGTGAAGTGCAAGGACCGTCGCATGGCCTTGATCATCTCCCAGTCCGGGGTGAAATCCGCTCGCAACGCGGCCTCCGCATCCCGAATGGCCCGACACATGGTCCGGAAATCCTCGGGCAACAACGCCACCTGGTGATCCATACCGAGTCCGGTCTTGGTCAAGGAGATGTGCTTTTCAACGATAGTCGCCCCCAGGGCCACGGCGGCCACGGCCAAGTGGGGGCCGGACGAATGGTCGGAAAAACCGACCGGACAGTTGAGAATTTCCTTTAAAACGACGATATTCCGGAGACGCAACTCCGCTGGCGGCGTGGGGTATTTACTAACGCAGTGCAGGAAGCTGTAAGCGGCGAACCCGCGGCCGTCAAAATACCTGGCCAGGGCCAAGATCTCCTCAAGGGAGGCCATGCCGGTGGACACCATCAGTGGTTTGTTTAGGGTGGTCAACCGGTCGATTAGCGGCCGGTGAGTGAGGTTGCAGGAGGCGACCTTGTATCCCCAGGCGCCGTATTTCTCCATCCAATCCAGGGTGGTGTGATTGGTGGCCGTGGATAAAAAAGCCACCCCCTCACGCCGGCAGTGCTCGATCAGAACCGGGTACCAGTTCTGGGGCATCTCCAGTTTTTTCAGCCGCTCGTAGCGGGTGTCGTCGTGGGCCAAAAGGTCGTCGACCAGAAAGCTCTGAAATTTACAGACGTCGGCCCCGCAGTCGGCGGCCACGGACACCAAATCGCGGGCCGTGTCCAGCTTGCCGTCGTGGTTGGACCCGATCTCGGCGATGATTTTCACCCTCGGTTGGGCTAAAGGTGTCACAGCCCTCCTCCCCTTCTACGCCACCGGAAGCCGCTTCACCTGCGAATAGTCAACGACGACGTCCCGTCGAATTTTCAGGATACAGGTTCCTGCCGGAGGGTGCGACACCGGACTCACCGCGCGGCCGACCGCCAAGTCGATCAGCATGTCCGTCAGGTGGACACCCGAGGCGACGATGTTCATGTCCTGGGCCGCGGTTCGGCCACCGTTGACCTCGATTAGGTAGGGTTGACCGTCCTGGTCCGAGACGATACTCTCGACGTTGTTGAAGCCGGGCACCAGATTAAGGGCCTTGACGGCGGTCAAGGCCTGATCGATGACCTCGTCTCGTCGCTCGATGACCGCCGCCGTGGTCGTACTCTTGACCGGACGGTCCTCGAACTTCCGCCGGCTAATGGCGTAGATGACCCGCCCGTCATGGTCGTGGAGGCTGGTGGTATTGTATTCCACGCCCCGGATCAACTCCTGAGCGATGAACCGAAGCCCGGTT
>JAHJDS010000488.1 GCA_018812395.1 Pseudomonadota bacterium | reverse complement strand
CCGCCCGGCGACCGCGGAGGCGATCGATGACTCGGAAGGCGATTGGTATCGCCCTGGCAACGGCCATACTGCTGGCGTCGGGGCCGATGTCCGTCCTGTCCCTGACCGATTCGATCCCCCCCGCCACCCAGGCCCTGCCGTCGGTTCGCGATCCCTTCGGTCGATTCCAGAAAAGCATCCAGTCGCTGCTACGTAAGGGACAGCGGGCCTTGAGTCGAGGTCGTCTCGAGGAGGCGGCCGCGATTTTCCGCCGGGTCATCGAGAAGGACCCTGGAAACAAGACCGCTTTGGCCGGACTCGAGCGGATCAAGGCCGCGACAAGAGGCCGGCGGGCCGAGACCGTCAAGCGCCGGCAAGAGGCCGAAAAGAGAAAACGGGTCGCGGCGGCGCTGGGCCGGGCCGAACGGGCCCGGGCCGCGGGCCGGCTCGACCGGGCCCGGGACCTCTACGCCCGGGTCCTCAAACTCGATCCGTCCAATCAGCCGGCCAAGGCCGGCCTGATCCGAATCCGGGAGGCGCTGTTCGACCGGCCGGTGGGCCGGGCCGTGGCCCGGGCCGTTTTCCAGGCGGCCCGCGCCGGTGACGTCAAAAAAATCGGTCTCGTTTTACGGGCCCACCCCGGTGCGGCCCGGGCCAAGAACAAGGCCGACGAGACGCCGCTTCACGTCTCGGCCCAGGGGGGTCGCGCCGCCGCGGCCCTGGTCCTGATCCGGTCCGGGGGCCGGATCGACGCCCGGGACAAGTGGGGCTACACCCCGCTCCACCGGGCGGCTTTCAGCGGCCTGGTCTCGGTCGGGGCGACGCTGCTCGCCAAGGGGGCGGGCGTGGACCCGCGGGACAAGTGGGGCAACACGCCGCTGCACGTCGCCGCCGCCCAGGGGCACGTCGGCCTGGCCGCGCTGCTCATTCGGGCCGGGGCCGATCTCGCGGCCCGGGACAAGGACGGCCGCACGCCCCTGCACAAGGCCTCGCTCAACGACCAGTGGCCCGTGGCGGCGCTGCTGCTGCTCCGGGGGGCCGACGTCAACGCCCGTGACGGGCGGCGCCGGACGCCGCTGCATCTGGCCGCCTATTACGGCCGGCCGCTTATGGCCCGGCTGCTGATCAAGAAGGGGGCCCGCCTGGCGGCCGAGGACGATTACGGCCGTTCGGCCTACGCCGTGGCCGACCGCCTCTGCCGGGGCAACCGTCGGGCCCGGGACTGCGCCGGGATCCTCGATCTGCTGACGGCGCACGGTCTGACCAAGTAGGGGGAAGCGTGGGCGTGAAACCGACGTGGAAGGGCCTGGTGGCCGGTTTGCTCCTGCCGGCGGCGCTGCTGCTGGGCTGCGAGCACGCCCCGGAGCTGACCCGGTTCCTCAGGCCGGTCACCGACGCCTTGGACTCCTTTGGCCGCTCGCTGCTGTGGACCGTCACCCCTGATTCCCCGGAGGTCAAGCTGGTCCGGGCGGCCGGCGGCGGCGACCCGTCCCGGGTGGACGACCTGCTGGAGAGTCGTCCCCAGCTGGTCAACCTCAAGGCCGACGCCGGGCTGACGCCGCTTCACTACGCCGCCTTGCAGGGCGGTCCCCGGGTGGTCAAGGTACTGCTGAAGCGCGGGGCCGACGTCCGGGCCCGGGACGTCTTCGGCAACACGCCGTTGCACCTGGCCGCCCTCAGCGGTCAGGCCAGGGTGGCCGAGTTGCTCCTGGCCCGAGGGGCGCGGGTGGGGTCGGTAAACAAGACCGGGGCCCGACCGCTGCACCTGGCGGCCCTTTTCGGCCGCAAGCGGTCGGCCGCGGCCCTGATCGCCCGGGGGGCCGAGGTGGGCGTCGCGGACAACGCCGGACGGACGCCCTTGCACCTGGCGGCCGAGGGCGGCGACCCGGAGTTGCCGGCCATGCTCCTGGCCAAGGGGGCCAAGGTCAACGCGGCCGACCTCCAGGGCGACACCCCGCTGCACGTGGCCGCCCGCTACGGCCGGGCGGACCTGGTCAGGCGGCTCAAGGCCAAGGGGGGACGGACGGACATCCGCAATAAACGGGGTCTGACGCCGGCGGCCGTGGCGCGAAAATTCAATCACCGCGCCGTGGCCCGACTACTGCACCCCGGAACCGTATCGCCCCGATAACGGGCGTCGGTTCAATCAGCGCCTTCCTGTTTGGCCATCTCCGATAACTTGTACTTCTGGACCTTACCGCTGCGGGTGGTGGGGAAGTCGTCCACGAAGGCGACCCGGTCCGGGACCTGGCCGGGCGGCAGGTTGGCCCGGCAGTAGTCCAGGACCTCCTCCCCGGTCAGGGCGCTCCCTGGGGCGAGCTTGACCCAGGCGGCCACGATCTGGCCCCGGGTGTCGTGATCCACGCCGAAGACCTGCACCTCGCCCACCCCGGCCAGCCGGTACAGGACGTCCTCGATCTCGGCCGGGAAAATCTCCGCGCCGTCCCGGGTGATGACGTCCTTGATGCGGCCGGTGATCCGAACGTAGCCCTGCCCGTCCTTGGTGCCCAGGTCGCCGGTGTGGAACCAGCCGTCGCGGTCGATGACCCGCTTGGTCAGCCCGGACATCCGGTAGTAGCCGACCATCAGCCCGGGCCGGGTGCAGATCTCGCCGGGCCGACCCGGCGGCTGCTCGGCCTCGGTGGCCGGGTCGACGATCTTGATCTCGACGCCGGGCAGCGGCGTGCCGATGGTCGACACCCGCAACTCGGGCGGGTCGTCGGGCTGGGTCATGGTCACCCAGCTCGAGGCCTCGGTGATGCCGTAGGCGATGGTCACCTCCCGGGCGCCCATCTGGTCGATGATCTTGTTCATCACCTCCAGGGGGCAGGGGGCCCCGCCCACGGCCCCGGTGCGCAGGGCGGACAGGTCGCGCCCGGCGAACGAGGGCTCGTTCATCATGGCGATCATCATGTTCGGCGTGCCGTGCACCGCGGAGCACCTCTCGGCCTCCATGGCCTCCAGGGCCGTGCCCGGATCAAAGGCGTCGTCGGGCATGATCAGGGCCGCGGCGGCGATGACGCCCGACACCACGATGCAGGTGTTGCCGAACATGTGGAACAAAGGCACGGTCAGGACCATCCGGTCGGCCCCGGTCAGGCGCTGCCGCTCGGCCGTACCCCGCGACTTCATGATCAGGCTCTCGTGGTTGACCATGACCCCCTTGGGCCGGCCGGTGGTGCCCGAGGTGTACATGATGGACGTCACGTCGCCGGGCCGGACGTTGTCCCCGGCCGCGTCCAGGGCGGCGGCTGTCTCGCTCCCGGCCAGGATCTCGGGCCAGTCGATGGTCCCTTCCGGCGTGGGACCGTCGTCCCAGGTGACGATCCGTTGCAGCGGGGCCATGGATTGCCGCGTCTCGGAGCCGTCCCGGGCCTGACGAAGCACGTCGAAGAATTTCTTCTGGAGGATGATCGTCTCCGTCTCGGCGTTACCCACCAGGTAGGCCAGATCGGCCGGGCCGTAGCCGGGATCGACCGGGATCCAGACCGCGCCTAAGGTCGCCAGGGCGAACTGGGCCACGAGCCATTCCGGGGTGTTCTCCCCCCACAGGGCCACGTGTTGCCCCACAGAGACGCCCCGGGCCGACAGCCCCTGGGCCGCGGCGACGACCTGGCTCGAAAATTCGGCGTAGCTCAGCCGTACGCCGCGTCGATGGTGAACCACGGCGTCGCCGTCGGGATTCGAATTGACCGCGTCGATGAGAACCCGCCCCAGGGTGTCCTTGCTCAACTTCTCCTCCCTCGCCTCAATGACCGATGTCAGGTGATGACCGGTCGCCGACCCGCGCCGCATCGGTGGTTACTTGGTTTGCAGCAGCTTGATGACCGCGTCGAACTTCTGCCGCCGGGCCAGGTCCAAGGCCGTCTGACCGCCGCGGTTGGCCAGCGTCCGGTCGGCCCCGTGCCCGAGGAGCATCCGGGTGATGTTGATGAAGCCGCGCTGGGCGGCGTAGTGCAGGGGCGTGTAGCCCATCTTGTTCCGGGCGTTGACCGGGGCGCCGGCCTTGAGCAGGATTTCGACGGCGTCGATCTTGCCCGAGAGCACGGCCTGGTGCAGCGGCGTGGCGCCGAACCGGCTGCGGGCCTTGACGTCGGCCTTGTGAGCCAGCAGCACCCTGAGGACCGGATTGCGGCCGTTCTGGGCCGCGGTGTGCAGCGGCGTGAAGCCCCATTGGTTGCGGGCGTCAACTCTGGCCCCTTTTTGGAGCAACAACTTGGCGGCGTCCGCTTGCCCGGCCATGGCCGCCATGAACAGCGGTGTCTGGCCGTACTTGTTGGGGGCGTTCACCGGGGCTTTGCCGGCGATGAGGATCTTAATTATCTCGATCTGTCCCCGGGCCGCGGCCAGGTGGAGCGGCGTCCATTTCCAGAGATTTCTGGCGGCGACATCGGCCCCCTTGGCGAGCAGGAAGGCGACGACGTCGGTCCGGCCGTTCTGGGCGGCGGCGTGGAGCGGCGTGAAGCCCTGTTTTGACCGGGCCGTGACCTTGGCCCCCTTAGCGACCAGGAGTTTCACGGCGGCCAGTTTGCCGGCCATGGCCGCCAGATGCAGCGGCGTGTACCCGGCCCGGTTGGGCGCGTCGATCTTGGCGCCGCGGTCGGCCAGCAACCGGATCAGGTCCATCCGACCCCCGGCGGCGGCATCGTGCAGCGGCGTCTTGCCGAACCTGTTTCGGGCGTCGACCTTGGCCCCGGCGGCCAGCAACATCCCCGCGATGTCGGCCCGATTGACCTGGACGGCCAAGTGCAGGGCGGTGTGACCCCAGCGGTTGGCGTCATTCACCTTGGCCCCGCGTTTGAGGAGCAGGCTCACCAGGGCCGGACGGCCGTACCGGACGGCGGCCATGAGCGGGGTGTGGCCGAAGCGATCCCGGGCCGTGAGGGCCCGGGGGTCGTCCTCGAGGACGGCCTCGACCCGGGCCGGATCGCCCTGCCGGATGGCCGAAAAGATGTCCGGGCGGTCGCCGGCCAGGGCGGCGGCGGCGCCGGACCACGCTAACCACAGGGCCACGCCGGTCACGAGCCAGGCGCGGCGAGATGTCGGGTGCCAAGACATGGATTTCCTCCCTGGTGAAACTCGACCCTGAGCCTGGTCCCGGCCAAACCGTCGGGAACCCGACCCCTAAACCGGGCGAGAACCGCCGCGTTTCCGCGCCATACGGCCGTCACTCGGTCCCGGACAGCGACCGCCGGACGTGGCTCAGGATCAGGCGGCCCACCCACCGCGAGCCGTGCCGCACGGCCAGGTCCAGGGGGGTCAGCCCCTCGGCCGTTTTGGCGAACACGTCCGCCCCGCGGTGGAGCAGCCGGTCGGCCAGTTCGCCGTAGACGTGCCGGGTGGCCAGATGGAGGGCCGTCTGGCCGTCCGGGTCGGTGGTGTCCATCAGTTTCGGGTCGGCCCGGATCAGGGCCTGGACCTTGTCCAGGTCGTTCATGGCCGCGGCGGTGAGCAGCGTCGCCGTTCCTTTGCGGGTGGCCCTGGCCCGCCGCCGGTCGACCAGTTCCTCGAAGGGCAAGAGCAAAAAGTCCAGCACCGCCGGGATGAGGACCAGGGCCACCAGACCGATGAACAGCCAGGCCGACAGTCCGTCGATGAGGCCGTCGAACAGGGTGTTGAGCTGGCCGGCGGACCAGACCAGGAGCAGCAGATAGGCCACGTCGGCCAGCGTGGCCAACAGGACCATCAGCCGCCGATCGTCGGCGGTTCGGGGGGCGTACCGGGGAGGGTCCAAACTCATGACCTCGGGCCTCCCGTCCGTTCGGCCCGGCCGAGCAACTCGGCCAAGGGACCAAAACCCCCGGCCTCGGCCAACTGCCGGGGGGTCATGCGGAAACGATCGTCCACCTCGGCCGGCGGGGCCCCGGCCTCGAGCAGGGCCCGGGCCACCAGGCCGTAGCCCCGGTGGGCTGCCAGGTGCAGGGGCCTGGTTTGCCGGTCGTCCTTGACACCGGGCTCGGCGCCCAGGCTTAGGAGGCGCTCGACGGTCCTGGTCCGTCCGGCCTCGGCGGCGACGTGAAGCGCCGTCCGGCCCGCGTCGTCCCGGGCGCCCACGTCCAGCCCGGCCTCGATCAGGCGGGTGATCATATCCGGCCGTTCGAAGGCAGCGGCCAAATGGAGCGCACTCAGGCCGCCTTTGTCCTGGAAGGTGATATCGGCGCCATGGTCCATCAGACCCTGCGCCGACTCGATGTGGCCGCATTTGAGGGCCAGGACCAGCGGGCTGTGGCCGAATTTGTCTCTGGCCTCGAGGCCGGCCCCGGAGGCGATCAATGGCTCGATGAGGGCGGCCTGGTTCCGCCAGGCCGCGACGTGGAGCGCCGTCGCCCCCTTGAGGTCCACGGCGTTCACGTCCGCGCCGTGCTCCAGCAGGTCTTTTACCCGGCCGGGATCGCCGCGCAGGACCGCCGCCCGCAGGGGTCCGGCCGCCAGCCTGGAGTCCGGGGTGTTCGGGTCGGCCCCGCCGTCGAGCAGGAGCCGGCAGACCTCCCGGGTCCCCCGCGAGGCGGCCAGATGAAGCGGCGTCAGGCCCTGGTGGTTCCGGGCGTCGACCTCGGCCCCGGCCCCGAGCAGCACCGTCACCACGGCGGCGTCCCCTTGTCGGGCGGCCCGGTGCAGCCAGGTGTCGCCCTGCCCGTCTTTATGGCGAGCCTGCGTGGGCCGGGCGGTCAACTCCCTGGCCACCGCGGCCGGATCGCCCGCGGCCAGGGCCCGATCCATCCGCCTCGACGTTTTAAAAAAGCCTAAGGCCATCCGCCGTTCCTGAATCGATTGGTGGCCTCCCGGCCACTGATCCGAGACATCATACCAGTCTCCGTGGGGTTTATAAACCAATATCGTGCTGATGAGGCCGGTCTCTCCCGGACCTCGCCTCGCGGCGGAGGCGTCGGGAAACCGCCTTTCGTCCGGCGACCCGTTCCGGGGCGCGGCGGCCCGTCTAGGGGCGCTCCTGACGGCCGTCCCGAGTTGACTTTTGTCGAGCGGGGGGCCTATGGATGATTAACCTGTCTTTGGTGCGACCGGAACCCCACCCGACCATGGCCCGGCACCCGCACGCCCCGTTCTATTTCCCGACCAAGTCACCACTCATCCGGTACATTGCCAACCCCGTTCGCCCCCGGGGCGCGCGGGACGGACGAGAGGAATATGGAGCCCAAGCATAATTCGCAAGGCAAGTGGGCCGAGGTCCGGGCCTGGTACGTGTCCGACCCCGAGGCCTCGCTCCGCAAGGCGGCCCGGCGCTTCGGCATCAGTTTCAGTACTATTTCCAGCCGCAGCCAGAGCGAGGGCTGGGTCGCGGCCCGCCGGGAGAAACAGGCCCGGATCGTGGCCGAGGCCCGGGACCGGGCGGAAAAGATCATCACCCGGCGCATCGTCGCGGACAAGACGGCCGAGTTCGTCAACGTCGAACTACTGGCCAACGAGGCCCGGCGGATGGCCCTGGAGGGCCTGCGCGAGGCCGCGGCCAAAAGCGGGCCGGAGAAGATCGCCGCGGCCAAACAGGTGGCCGAGATCATTCGGACCACCCAGCAGGCCTTGGCCATCAAGTCACCTCTACTCAAACCACCCGATTCGGGACTCGACGACCAGGCCATCGACCAGATCCTGACCGATACTTCGGGAGCCCTCGACCATGCCGAACGCCTGCTGGAACAGATTGTTAATCGCCACCGCCAGGACCAGGTTCCGGGCGATGATGACCCTGGACGGACAGGGGCGTTGGTTCCGGGCACCACACCTGGACCGACTGTGCCTGGCGATGCAGGACGCGGCAAAAAGTCGGAATAAACGGACCATCGTCTGCCTGCCGCCGCGGCACGGCAAGTCCCAGGTGGTCAGCAAGAAATTTCCGGCCTGGTATCTGGGGCAAGACCCGGACCGGGAGATCATCATCACCTCCTACTCTTTGGCCCTGGCCCGGGACCACAGCCGGGTGGCCCGGGAGACCTTTCGCCGCTGGGGGCCGATCCTGTTCGGGCTGGACCTGGCCACGGACATGAGGGCGGCCGATCGCTGGGGCGTGGCCGATCACGGGGGCGGCTGCACCGCCGCCGGGGTGGCCGGGCCGATCACCGGGCGGGGCGCCGACGTGCTGATCATCGACGACCCCGTGAAAAACCGCCAGGAGGCCGAGTCCCGAACCGTCCGCGACCGGATCTGGGACTGGTACCGATCCACGGCCCGGACCCGCCTCGCCCCGGGGGGAAGCGTGGTCGTGGTCATGACCCGCTGGCACGAGGACGATCTCGTCGGCCGGCTCCTGGCCCAGGGGGCCGAGCCGTGGACCGTCCTTTGCTTCCCCGCCCAGGCCGAAGAAAACGACCCTCTGGGCCGGTCCCCGGGCGAGGCCCTGTTCCCGGCCCGCTATCCGCTCCCCGAACTATTACGGATCAAGGCCGACCTGGGGACCTACGAATGGCAGGCCCTGTACCAGCAATCGCCTCGGCCCGCCGGCGGCGCCCTGTTCAAGGCCGAACACTTCGTCGACTTCGAGGTCGAGGGCGACCTCTACCGGATCCACCGGCCCTCGGGCACGATCAGCGTGGCCCGGGATCGCTGTTGGCTCTTCGCCACCTGTGACCCGGCCGGCCGGACCGACGCCCGGGCCGATTTTTTCGTCCTGGCCACTTGGGCGGTGACGCCCGAGACCGATCTGCTGCTGGTCAGTCTGGTCCGGACCCGGCTCGAAGGACCGGATCAGCCGCGCCTCATCACCCGGGAGTTCGGCCGCCACGGCCACCGCTTCATCGGCATCGAGACCAAAAACATCGGCCTGGGGACCTTCCAGCAACTCAAGCGCGACGGCCTGCCCGTCCGCGAACTAAAGGCTGACGCGGACAAGTTCACCCGGGCCCTGCCGGCCGCGGCCCGTTACGAGGCGGGCCAGGTATTTCATCTTCGCGGCGCCCCCTGGCGCGACGAACTCGAGGACGAGCTGACGGCCTTTCCCGGCGGCCGTCACGACGACCAGGTGGACGTGGTCGCCTATGCGGCCCTGGTCCTGAGTGAGCTGAAGATGGCCCGGGCCGGCGACATTCAAACCAGCGGCGTCAAATTGGCGGCGCGACACAAGTCAGGAGCGTTTTTGACATGATGAGACAACTAATGGCCAAGGTGTTCGGCCAGGCGTCTTTGCCGCCCGTCGGCCCCGAGACGGCCGCCGTGTCGCCCGATTCGCGCAGCGCCCACGGCCTGGCCCTGATGCCGTACCGCAATCCGGACGATCTGGTCTGGTCCCGGCCCGAGGGCCTGGCCGTCTACCAGAAGATGACCGCCGACCCGTACGTCAAGGCGGCCCTCAGGCAGCGCAAGGCCCTGGTGGTCGCCCGCGACTGGCGAGTCCGACCGGCCGGCGACTCCCCGGCCGACCGCCGGGCGGCCGACTTCGTCACCTGGTGCCTGGGCCACGGCCTGACCCACGGCGCCTTCAAGTTCGACCTCTACGAGATGCTCGACGCCATGGACGTCGGGTTCGCGGTCCACGATATCGTCTGGCGGCCCATCGAGCGGGGACCGTACCGGGGCCTGGTCGGCCTAGCGGCCCTCAAGAGCAAGAACCCGTACTGGCTCGAGTTCAAGCTCGACGCCTTTGCCAACATCGAGGCCCTCATCCTCAGGGCCGGGACCACCGGCCAGGTCAACCGCGCCCTGCCCCTGGAGAAGTTCATCGTCTGGCCCTATCTGGCCCGATACGAGAACCCCTACGGCACCTCGGACCTCAGGGCCGCCTACCGGGCCTACTGGATCAAGGACACGGCCTGGAAGCTCCGGGCCGTGTTTCTGGAACGGTTCGCCGGCAACAACCTGATCATGTCCTACCCGGCCGAGAAGGCCGGCCTCAAGGACGAACTCCTGAGCGTCATCAAGAACTGGCAGTCCGAGACGGGCATCGTCGTCCCCGAGGAAGTTACCGTGGACACCATCAAGATGGCCGCCGGCTCCCAGAGCGAATTCTCGGCCGCCCTGGCCGACCTCAACCGGGAGATCCTGGTCGGCATCCTGGGCGAATCGCTGACTGTCGAGGCCGGCAAGTACGGCACCCGGGCCCTGGGCGAGGTCCAGGACCGGGCCAAGCGCCAGGACGCGGCCCTGGTGGCCGAGTCCCTGGCCGCCGTCGTCAACCAGCAGCTCGTCCGCCGCCTGGTGGACCTGAACTTCCGGGTGGACGCCTATCCGGAGTGGACCCTGGTCGAGCCGGCCGAGGTCGATCTTAGGGCCGAGGCCGAGATCGACCGCATTCTGGTGGGCGACATCGGGCTCCCCTTGGGCCGACGCTATTTCTACGAGAAGTACGGCCGGCCCGAGCCCGAGCCGGACGCGGCCCTGATCGACCGACAGGGATCAATTCCATCCCCGCCCCCCGGCCGGTCTCCCTCGCCGTTGCCGGGACTCGACCCTCTCCGCCGCCAACCGGCCGACCATGAAGACGCGGCCCACCTGGCCCGAATCATCGACGACACCCGGGACCTGGCGGCCAAGGCCCGACACCGGTTCGACCGGGCCGTGTCCCGAATCGCCCTGTCCATCCAGGCCCAGGTCAAGACCAAGGGCCTGCTGGAATCGGCCGAATTTCCGGTGGCCGTCAACGTCTCGGCCATCAAAAAACTGATCACCGGTGTTCGCCTGACGGCCCATCTGACGGGTCGGGTCCATGTCCGGGAGGAAATCGGGCTTCAGGCCAATGTCCGTCCCCACGATCAATCGACGCCCGAACCCCTCGGGCCGGTAGCCACGGAGCCGGACGAAGATTCCTTTTCCGTCCCGGCCGTGGGGCGGCGGTTCGCCCGGCGGCTGGGCCTGGACCAAAAAGCCCTCATCGAATTGACGGAAGAGCTGGCCGAGTCGACCTTCAGCCTGGCCGGCGAGATCAAGGACGGGCTGAGGACGCTCGCCCGAAAAATCCTGGATCGGGCTCGGAAAAGCGGGCGGGATTTGGCCTGGCTGAATCAGGAGCTGGCCAAGGCCGCCGCCCTGGCCGACTCCCAACGCTCGGCCTGGTGGGCGGACCTGATCTGGGAGGCCTATGGCCAGGGGCGGTGGGCGGAACTAAGGGCCAACGCCGTGCCCGCCCTGGCCTTCAGGGTCGCGGTGGACACCGAGGCCAATGATTTCTGCCGGCGCATGGACGAGTTCATCGCCCCGGCCGACGATCCGGTCTGGTCCGCCATCAGGCTTCTGGTCCATCCCGGCTGCCGGGCCCTGATCCTGCCGGTAATCCCAGGGCAACGAACTCCATCCCCCATCCCGGCCGGACCAAAGGCCGGCTGAGAAAGGAGACAGCCATGTCCCGACACGATTTCGCTGAACTCAAAGACGTGGAGATCTTCGAGGCCGGCACCTACCGCGGCCGGACCTACACCGCCCAGGACTTGCGACAAATGATCGCCAACTGGAAGGACTTCGGCGATCAGCTCAAACCGACCCTGGTCGTCGGCCACGACGAGAACCAGGTCCTGCTGCAGAACTCGGGCCTCCCGGCGGCCGGGTGGCTGGCCGGTCTCCGGCTGAGGGGCGGCAGACTGGTCGCCGATTTTCGCGACGTGCCCCAGGTCATCGTCGACCTGGTGAAAAAAGGGGCCTACCGCCGGGTGAGCGCCGAGGTCTACCGCAACTTCAAGCGCGGCGCTCAAAATGTGGGGTTCGTGCTCCGCCGGGTGGCCCTGCTCGGCGGCGAGATTCCGGAGATCAAGACGCTCGAGGACGTGGCGGCCCTCTATGAGGAGCCCGCCACGCCTGGTGATACCGAGTGGTTGGCCTGCCACGACGCCCCCGCCACACCGGCCGACGAGCCTTCTGGCGAAGAGGTCGCCGCGCCGGCGGCCGAGACCAAGCAGTATGCCGAGGCCGAAGTGGTCGCTCGGCTCGAGGCCGAGCGGGCCCAGGCCCGCCAAGAAGTGGCCCGGGCCGAGGCCGAGGCCAGGGATGCTCAGGCCAGGTGCGCCGAGACCGAGGCCCGGCTGGTCCGGCTCAGCGAAGAGGAGACCCGGACCCGCATCGAGCGCCTGATTGCCCGCCTCAAGCAGGGCCGCGGCCACTTGGCCCTGGCCCCGGCCATGGTGGACGGACCGGTCTCGGAATTCCTGGGCGGCCTGGACCACGAGGCGACCGTCCGCTTCGGCGAGGCGGACCGTCCCCTGGCGGACGCCTTTGTCCAGGTCATCGAGGCTCTACTCGAGGCCCAGGGCCGCGGCGCCGCCTTTGTCACTTTCGGGGAGACCGCCCCGCAATCTCCGCCCACGCCGGTCGCCCCGGGCGACGTCGACCCCGGTCAAAACGTGGCCCGTCTGGCCGAAGAGTACCGGCGGACCAATCCCGGGAAAAACTTCACCCAGGCCGTCCGGGACGTCCTGGCCGAGCATCCCGATCTGGCCCGGTCGTACCACCGTCACCGTTAACGCCAAACGCCCCGTCCCGGTCTCCATGCCGCGGCCGGACACGAACCACCACAAGGAGAGACAAATGTCCCAGTCAGTCACCGGGGGCGAGAACTGGACCCGGGCCTACGTGGCCGAAAACGACCTCTCGTCCCAGCAGTTCAGGCTTTTGGAGCTGTCCGCCGACTTTCAGGTGGACGTCATCGACAGCGCCGATGACCACGTCATCGGTGTTTTGCAGAACAAGCCCGAGGCCGGCCAACACGCCAGCGTGGTCATTCTGGGGGCGACCAAGGTCGTCGCCGGCGATACGATCAGCGCCGGCGACCTGTGGAAGGCGGGCGCCACCGGCTTCGCCGTGGCCGCCTCCAGCGGCGACGACGGCGTGCTCGGCATCGCCGAGAGCGGCGCCACCTCGGGCTACCCGTTTTCGGCCGTTTTTTTCGGGCCCGGTGCTAAGGCCTTGAGTTGACCGACGCCAGGTGGCCGTGAGGAACGGCGTCCCGGGTTCCGACCGGTTTCGTCGGGCCCGGCGCCAAGGCCTCGAGCTGAAATGACCACCATTGACAAGTCGAGGAAGAAAGAAAAGACGCCGAAACAGCCCTTCCAACTTCCTCCATCGGCGAGAAGGGAGGATTTTCATTCCAAGCATCGCGGCGCGCGGCCGCAGACCCTTTACTGTAAAGGGCCTTCGGCCGCGCCTTTCCCGAACGGGAGTGAAATCCACGCCCTAGAACGCGCCTTATTTTTGAACCATCCAAAAACCGCCCCGGCCCCCCGGCCGAGGCGGTTTTTGCGCCAAGGAGACCGCCATGATCGAAGTCATCAAGTTCGACATCACCGCCGGCGACGTCCATATCGACGCGCCCCTGTCCGGGGCGGCCATGGAGTACCGGCCCCGGGGATTCATCGCCGACCAGGTCTTCCCCATCGTCGATGTCCCCAAACAGAGCGACGTCTACTTCGTCTGGAACAAGGACAAGAGCCGCCAGGCCCCGATCTCGACCGTCCGGGCCCCGGTGACCGCGCCCAAGGTCATCCAGCCCGACGTGTCGAGCGGCACCTACTACGCCCAGAACTACGCCCTCCGAACCTACTACTCCATCGAGGAGGCGGCCAACGCCGACGTGTTCGACCTCAAGGCCAAGCGGGCCAGCTTCCTCCAGGACGCCCTGATGCTGGACTACGAGATCCGGATCGCCAACCAGGTCAACTCGACCAGCAACGTCGGGGCCAGCGCCGCCTGCGCCTCGGCCTGGACCGACCCGGCCAACGCCAATCCGCCGCTCGATCTGATGAACCAGATCGAGACCTTCGAGAACGACACCGGCTTCCCGGTGACCCAGGTCGTGTTCGGCAAGTACGCCTGGCAGAACTTCCGCAAGGCCGACGAGACCCGACGCTACATCAATCCCTTCGGCCTGGGCGGCCCGCCGGCGACCTCGGACCAGGTCCAGGCCCTGTTCGAGGTGGAACGAATCCTGGTCGGCGGCGCCTACCAGGACATCGGCCCCGAGGGCGGGGCCAACTCGCTGGCGGCCATTTGGGGCTGGAACGTGTTGTTGCAGCACGCGCCCCAGACCCCGGCCATGGACCGGCCGTCCCTGGGCTATTCCCTCCGGTGGAAGGTGGCCGAGATGCCCTCCTTCGCCGTCATCGACCACGGCTTTGACGCCGACCGGTACGCCTACAAGATGGACGTCGGCTACTACCAAGACGAGAAGATCGTCGATCCCGAACTGGGTCGACTCTTCGTCGCCGTGGGCTCCTCCCAGTAGCCGGTCCTGTTTACCCTCTTCATCTTTCCCTCTAAACTCCTCTTCCCTTCCCTCCTTTGTCACGGCCGGAGTCGTCTCGTTCCCTTGGGATCGAGTCGACTCCGGTCGCCCGCCCATACAGCCTTAACGACACTCGGGCGCCGGCCCGTGCCCACGGCGACCATTTACGCCCGGCAATATGTTGTCAGAGAAATTTTCATAACAACCAGGCACGGCGGCCAACAAATCTAATCGCGATGATCCGAAAGTGAGATCGGTTTTTTTTAATAACTGACCGGGAGGGACAACCATGACCACCACCAACGACCGGGCGCGTTTTCCGCTGGACATCGTGATCGTCGCCCACGGGATGCCATTTCATGGCCGCACGCTCGAGGAATCATCCCTGGGCGGCTCGGAGGCGGCCGTGATTTGCCTGGCCCGGGAGCTGGCCCGGCTCGGCCACGAGGTGACCGTGTTCTGCCGCTGCCCCGCGCCCGGCAAGTATGACGGGGTGAGCTACGCCGACCTGGGCGGCTATGAGACCTACGTCACGGCCTGCCCGTTCGACGTGCTCATCACCAGCCGGGACCCGGGATTCCTGAACTGTGTCCCGCACTCCAGGCTGAATTATCTGTGGATGCACGACCTGGCCCTGCATTGCCAGGCGGACGCCTTCCGGCGGTCATTGTGGCAGGTGGACGGCGTGTTCCTGCTCTCCGACTTCCAGGCCGCCCAGTACAAAGAAGTTTATGACCTGCCCGACGAGATCATCGTCCGCACCCGAAACGGGATCGACCCGGCCGATTTTGCGGGCCTGGCCGACGCCAAGCGCCGGATCAAGACCTTGTTCTACGCCGCCCGGCCCGAGCGAGGCATGTGGCACCTGGTCCGGCCGCAGGGGATCATGGAGCGGCTCGGTCATATCGATCCGGAGATCCGACTCGAGGTCTGCGGCTACGACAACACCCAGCCGCAGATGGCCGGGCAGTACCGCGAGCTGTGGGATCGGATCGAGGCCTTGCCCAACTGCGTCGATCTGGGTCATTTGAGAAAAGACGAACTCTATCGCCGGATGGCCGCGGCCGGGCTGTACGTCTACCCGACCGGGATCGTGGACGAGTTCCGCGAGATATCTTGCATCGCCGCCATGGAGGCCCAGGCGGTCGGCCTGCCGATCATCACCACCCGCCGCGGCGCCCTGCCCGAGACGGTCGGCCGGGCCGGGGTGCTGTTGGATATGGGGCCCCGAATCGAGGACGCCTTTCTGACCTCGATCCTGGAGGTCATCGGCCGCCCCGACCTGTGGCAAGAGATGTCCCAGTCCGGCCGAAAACAGGCCGAGGTTTATGGCTGGCACGACGTGGCCGCGGGGTGGAACACCGTCTTTGAGCGGACCTTCGCCCGGCGCACGGCCGACCCCATCCGCCTGGCCCGCCACTTCATCCACACTTCGGACGTCATGGCCGCTCGCGAGGTTCTGAGCGAGGTCCGGACCACGGACACGGTCCTGGGCTCGCCAATCGAGGCGGCCTTGAGGACCATCCGGCGGGAGATAGAGGACAAATGGCCGTGCCTCAAGCTGACGCCCGAAGAGAACCGGAGTCGCCTGGCCGACGAGTTCGAGGACTCCGACCGCGACGACTGGCGTCAGGGACGGATTTCCTATGCCGATCCCCGGCTGGCGCACCTGGTCAACTGGCTCAGTAAACGGCCCCGGTTCCGCCGGGCCCGACTCCTCGATCTGGGCTGCGGCCACGGCGGTTTCACCGTCGCTTTGTCCAATGCTTTTCCCGGATTGAAGATCGTCGCGATGGATGTCAATCCTCACGTGGTGGCCTGCGCCCAGGCCCTGGCCGCGGCCGACGCCGAGCATCCGGAAAACCTGACTTTCAAGGCGGTGGAACCGGAGTGGATCGAGCACACCCGGACGAAGTTCGACCTGGTCCTTTGCCAGGAGATGCTCGAACATCTTGAAGAGCCCTGGGCCATGGCCGACCTCTTGGAACGGCCGGTCAAGAAAGGCGGGCGGGTGATCGTGACCGTACCCATCGACTTCTGGGACTCCGAGGCCCATCGAACCGACGGTCTTTTCGCGCCCGAGCACCTGTGGAACTTCGAGCGCCGCGACGTACTGGACATGCTGGGTCACAAGTCGGGCTTTGAACACGCCGTCATCGCCCTCGACAAGCCGCTCAGGATTGACGCCGACAAGCGCCGGGGCCACCACTTCGTGACCTTCAAACCGGGCGGCCCGCCGGCCCGGGAGATCGACTGGGCCCGCAAGCTGGCCGTCCAGAACCCCCGGCAGACCCTCAGCGTCTGCCTCATCACCAAGGACGCCGAGGACCAGCTTCACCGAACCTTGAAATCCGTCCGGGCCTTTGCCGATGAGATCATCGTCGCCGACACCGGCTCCCAGGACTCCACCCTGGATATCGCCCGGCGCCACAGGGCCCGGATCGTCAACCTCCGATCAATCGAGCCGGGCGCCTTCGGTTTTGACGACGCCCGCAACGCCTCCATCCAGACGGCCACCGGCGATTGGGTCCTGTGGATCGACGCCGACGAGGTCATCCTGGGGCCCGACAAACTGGCCAAGTATTTGCGGCCCAACGTGTTCCACGGCTACGCCCTGCCCCAGCACCACTTCTCGGCCGATCCGCCCGAGGCGGCCAAGATCGATCTGCCGGTCCGGCTGTTCCGAAATTTTCAGGGCATCCGGTTTTTCGGCAAGATCCACGAGCACCCCGAGACTGGCCTGAATCAGTCCGTCGTCCCGACCATGCTCCTGCCCGACGTCAACCTGGGCCACGACGGGTATCTGGACGAGGCCGCCCGGCGGGGGCGGTTCCAGCGCAACCTGGCCTTTCTGAAGTGGGACCGGCAGGTCAACCCGGACCGGGTCCTGGGCTGGTTCTTCGAGCTGCGCGATTATTGGAACGCGGCCCGGTTCGAGCTGGAGCGCACGGGTGGCCTGGTCAACGAAAAGGTCCGGCTGGCCGCCGAGAAGGTGATCTCGATCTATCGCGAAAAATTCCTGGCCCGGGGCCAGACCCACATGCACACCGATGGGCTCAAGTTCTACTCCCAGTGCAACCGTATTTTGCGGCAGGGCTTCGAGGCCCGGGTGGCCTGCCATCTTCAGAGCCCGGGCGGCGCGGCCGGTTTTGACACGGCTCCAAAGGGCGGCGGCGATGGGGTCCGCTTCGCTACCGTGGCCGATTTCGAGGCCTACATGAACCAACAGGTCCGGGCCAGCCTGGCCCAGATCAGCAGGAGATGGGCATGAGTGACTTTTACTGCAACTCCGAGGACCTGATCACCCAGTTCACCGAGAACCGGCTGATCGTCCTGTCCGACTTCGACGTGGGCAGCAACCAGATCAACTGGTCGCGGGTCAATCTGGCCCAGAAGCGGGCGGGTGACTACATCAACGCCCGGCTGGCCGGGGCCTTCCCGGACCATGTGCCGTTCGCCTGGCCGCCGCCGGACGTGGTCCGCGACCTGGCCACCGACCTGTCCATGTACTTCCTGGGGCTCCGGTCACTTCGCCAGGACCTGAACCTGAAGGCCCTCAAGCAGAACGCCGACGAGATCCTGGACAGCCTGCGCACCGGGGCCATGGCCCTGACCGGCTCGGGGACCCTCCTGGCCCAGTCGGGTCTGGGCGCGGCCTCGACCACCAGCGGCCGGGCCTATGAATTCACCCGGACCTGGGTGGACGAGGGCGGCGGAGTGTCCAGCACGGGCACCACCGAGGTGTGGTAATGTCCGGGATCGAGATCAAGGTCATGGACGGCGGGGTGCGGCGCAAGTTGCGGGCCCTGCGCCTGGCCCTGGGTCCGGAGAACCTGCGACCCTATCTGGAGCGCATCGGCCGGGTGCTGGTCGAGGAATACCGGGCCAATCTGCGCCAGGGCGGGTCCCGCTCGCCCGAGGGCCCCTGGCCGCCGGTGAGCTGGGTGACCCTGGCCCTGCGCCGCGGTTACGGCGGTCCCCGGCTGGCAAGCATCGAGGAGGCCAAGTCGGCCGCGGGCGCGGCCAGGCCCTTGCGGGACACCGGGGCCCTGGAGTCCTCCCTGGGATTCGCCATCCAGGACACCTCGGTCCGGGTGTCAGTCGGCGTGCCCTACGCCGGTAAGCTCCATTTCGGCGGCCCGGAGGTCTTCCTGTTCGACCGGGGGGCCGAGGGCCGTCTGGCCCAAAACGTGCCGCCCACCCTGCCCGGCCCGGCGCCCCGCCGTCCGACCAAGACCGGACGACGCCGGCGCAGTCGTCCGGCCAAGGCCAACTGGAACCCCGAATTCTTCAAGATTCGGGCGATCCTGCGCAAAAAGAGCGGCCAATCCGTGGACGTCCCGTCCCGGCCGATCCTCTACGACCCGCCGCCCGAGGTCCAGGACAAGATAGCCTCTATTATCGCCGAGGCGGTGGACGACGCCTGGAAGAAGGGCTAGCCCGGGCGGGGGCCTACACCTCCCGCCGCGCCGGCGAGGCCGTTCGGCCAGGGCCGGGAGTCAAGGTCAATTCGTCCGGCACGCTCTATGTCAGCGGCGGACGCACCTCCTCTGGAGCGGATGCCAGTGCCGGCCCGGGGGGCACTTCGGGACGCAGCGCCGGGTCCTCAGGTCGAAGCGTTGCCCCGGCGGGCACTGGCCCACGCACCGGCGCTGCCTGGGGTCCCACCTCTGTCCCGGCCGGCAGGCGACGACGCATCGGTTCAAACGGGGTGACCAGCGTTGGCCCATGGGGCAGGCTCTCACGCACCGCCGACGGACAGGGTCCCAACGT
>JAHJDS010000487.1 GCA_018812395.1 Pseudomonadota bacterium | reverse complement strand
TGGAGCGCTGCTGGGAGAACACCCACCGCATGTGGCAGGCCGAGGCCCACGTCCGGACCATCCTCTTCCGCGAGGAGACCCGCTGGCCGGGCTACTACTTCCGGTCCGACACGCCCACGATGAAGGACGACTGGGTGGCCTTCGCCAACTGCCGTTGGGACCCCGCTTCGGATGAGTGGGAGATGAAGAAGGTCCCGGTGACGAACATTATCGACTGATAATCGTTCGAGGTCCTGACTTGGTGACACTCTGACCAAATAGGGGGGGGAGGGTTCCCTCCCCCCCTTATTTTTTTCCGTGCCGGCGCCGCTTGTCCGGCCGGTGAATCGACGGGGGGGGGGCGCCCGATGCCCCGCCCCTTGGTTGTTACAGTTCGCCCGGTCACGGTGGCCTAGCCATCGTCCCCCGGGCCGAGGGTGATGGTCCCTCACTGCGCCCTTGTTCCGTGCCCGTCGGGCGGTCCGTGTCTCGGCGCGGGCGGCCCCTGTTGGGGATGACCCCATCGCCGGGGCGGCCCCGACGGTCACCGAACAACGGCGCCGAAGACGGGCGCGACTGATGATGATTTTGAAAACCTTGGGAGGACGATAATGGCCGACGATCAAGCCAAGAGCATCTTGGTAGTGGGGGGCGGCATGAGCGGTCTGACCGCGGCGGTCGAGGCGGCCGAAGTGGGCCGCAACGTCGTTTTGGTCGAGAAGAACCCCTACCTGGGTGGCCGAGTGGCTCAGCTCCACCAGTATTTCCCCAAGCTCTGTCCGCCCGCCTGCGGTTTGGAAATCAACTTCCGGCGGGTCAGGGAAAGCGACCGGATCGGGGTCTACACCTTGACCGAGGTGGAGTCCATCAGCGGCTCCGAGGGTGACTTCGAGGTGACCCTCAAGGTCAACCCCCGTTACGTCAACGACAACTGCACCGCCTGCGGCAAGTGCGCCGAGGCCGTCGAGACGACCATCCCCAACCCGTTCAACTTCGGGATGGATCAGATCAAGGCGGCCTACCTGCCCTACACCATGGCCTACCCGCTGCGCTACGTCATCGATCCCTCCATCGCCGGGACCGACGAGGGCAAGAAGGCGGCCGAGGCCTGCGCCTACGGGGCCGTGGATCTGGATCAGCGGCCCGAGACGGTGACCCTCAACGTCGGGTCCATCGTCTGGGCGGCGGGCTGGGATCCCTATGACGCGGCCCAGCTCGACAACTACGGCTTCGGGGCCTACCCCAACGTCATCACCAACGTGATGATGGAGCGGCTGGCCGCGGCCGACGGCCCCACCGGCGGCCAGATCGTCCGGCCCGGCGACGGGGCCGTGCCCGGCTCGGTGGCCTTCGTCCAGTGCGCCGGCAGCCGGGACGAAAATCACCTGGCCTACTGCAGCGGCATCTGCTGCCTGGCCTCGATGAAGCAGGCGACCTACGTTCGCGAGCAGCTGCCCGACACCCAAGCCTTCATCTTCTTCATCGATATCCGGGCCCAGGATCGTCTCGAGGAGTTCTATGAGACGGCCAAACTGGACGCGAAGCTCAAGTTCGTCAAGTCCAAGATCGCCCTGATCACCGAGGACCCGGCCACCGGCGGCCTGATTCTCGAGGGTGAAGACACCCAGTCCGGCCAGCAGATCCGGCAGACGGTGGACCTGGTCGTTCTGGCCACGGGCATGGTCCCGACCACGTCCCGCGCCCGGGTGCCGGCGGATCTCAGTTACGACGACTACGGATTCATCAGCGTCGATTCCGGGGTGGCCGGCATCGTCGGCGCCGGGTGCGTCAAGCGCCCCAACGACGTCTCCAGCTCGGTTCAGGACGCCACGGCCGCGGCCATGAAGGCGCTGGTTTCGGCGGGGAGGTAAGGAGCGATGGATAAGAAGACCGGCGTTTACATCTGCACCGGCTGCGGCATCGGCGACATGCTCGACGTCGACGCCCTGGTCGGGGCGGCCGAGGAATCCAGCCCCGACGAGGTCAAGACCCACGCCGCCTTCTGCGGCGAGGAAGGCTTCGCCCAGATCAAGGCCGACGTGGACGGCGGCGTGAACACCGTCGTCATCGCCGCCTGCAGCCCCCGGGCCTTTGCCGAGAAATTCAAGTTCGACGGCTGCATCGTCGAGCGGGCCAACCTGCGCGAGCATTGCGTCTGGATCATGCCCACCGACGAGGAACTGGACAAGATCGAGGACGACGAGGAAAAGACCAAGCTCAACGAGTCCCGCCAGGAGCTGGCCGAGGACTACATCCGCATGGCCTGCACCCGCGTCGCCAAGACCGAGCTGCCCGAGCCCTACGCCGGCGAGGAGGAGGGCGCCGAGTTCTCCAAGGCCGTGCTGGTCGTCGGCGGCGGCGTGGCCGGCCTGAGTGCGGCCCGGGAGGCCTCGGCGGCCGGGTATCCGGTGGTCCTGATCGAGAAGGAGGCGGCCCTGGGCGGTTTCGCGGTCAAGATGCGCCAGCAGGCCCGGTTGCCCTACAAGGATCTCTACGACAAGGACATCGACCAGCTGATCGCCGCCGTCGAGGGCGAGGCCAACATCAAGGTTTTCCTCGGGGCCAAGATCGACCAGATCGAGGGCGGTCCGGGCATGTTCGACGTCTCGATTTCGGCCAACGGCTCGAGTTCGACCGAGAAGATCGGCTCGATCGTGCTGGCCACCGGCTGGACGCCCTATGACGCCACCAAGCTCACCGAGTTGGGTTACGGCGCCGGTCCGGACGTCATCACCAACGTCCAGCTCGAGGAGATGGCCGGTCAAGGCCAGATCACCCGGCCCAGTGACGGCCGGCCGGTGAACAAGGTGGCCTTCATCCAGTGCGCCGGCTCGCGCGATCCCAAACACCTGCCGTACTGCTCCAGCGTGTGCTGCACCGTGTCCCTCAAGCAGGCCACCTACCTCCAACAGGACAACCCCGAGACCCAGGTCTACGTCATCTACAAGGACATGCGGACCCCGGGCCAGAGCGAGGACCTGTACCGCAAGGTCCAGCAGGACGGGGCGGTGTTCATCCGCGGCCAGGTGGAGAGCGTCAGCGCCGAGGGCGGGCAGTTGACCGTCCTGGCCCAGGACGAACTCCTGGGCGAGTCGGTCATCCTGGACGAGCTGGACCTGGTGGTGCTGGCCACGGGGCTGGTGCCGACCACCAAGCCGACCAGGGCGATGATCGACCGGTTCCTCAAGGCCGAGGCCGAGGCGGGCGAGGGTGACGAGGAGAAGTCGGATGAGGACACCGGGCTGGCCGAGGACGCGGCC
>JAHJDS010000486.1 GCA_018812395.1 Pseudomonadota bacterium | reverse complement strand
CTCTTATCCCTAAGTAAATTAGAAATACACCTGCAAAAGCGGTCAATAATGCAAATACTCGAATTCCAGGAGTAATATTTTCTATTCGGATTTTCATTCGTTGACTATATTTAGACGCAAAAATAATGATATAGAGAGAGAATACAGTTCCTATTATTCCCCAAATTGAAATCACCCAAGATACTCTAATATCTGATTGAAAAGAAAAATAAACAGCAATTATCCAGGGAATAAGCCATGCTATGCCAAAAATGCGTGTGCTTGTTTCTGATCCCCAAAATACTTTCAACATTTTGACTGTTGTATTCGGCGCAATAGCCAGTGGAAACCTTATACCTGCATAATAACATCCAAGGATTATGCAAGCGATTGATAGTGGAGTCATGATGCCTCCCTAATTAGCATTAAATTGCGCAAAGAAAATTGCCAACGTGGCCAATGAGCGGCAGGCAGCCTTAGCCAAGATTTTAAAGCATTTTAGCCAGCAAGACCGAGATTTCCATGCCTGCCCCCCATTTGAACCGGAATTATGCCGCAGTCCCCGAGACACAATCGGATTTCCTCCTTGTTAAGGAGATTCTCCGGCCGTTTGCCCTTAAGTTTCGCTGCTGCTCAGCGTAACCTCCCAAGTTTAAAAAATTTTTGCACAGTCAGTCTCAAATTTCAAGGTTTTTCCGACGAACACACTCCAACCCACTTATTGGCACTACCGCCCGCACCATCAGGCTGGCCAGCCTAGCACGGGCCAATGGTGATAGGTCAAAAGAAAAGGAACTTTGGAGGCATCTGTGAAGATTTACTCTTTGCCATTGATTAACCTGCCGCCTGATCCGTCAGGTGGAGGTATGTACCCCCTCCCTTGACCCCCACCCCCCTCTTGAAAAGTCAACATAGTGGCCCAATAACATTCCATCTCTACAAAACCAGTGGTCACTACATGCCGTGCTTCCTGATTTGGAGGGTCTGGCGGCTCTCGGCCACCACCTCGCCGGTGGCGTCAATGAGTTCGGCCTCGAGGACGAACTCGGACTTGCCCGCCTCTTCCGCCTCGGCCGTGATCCGGGCGATCTCCTCCTCGGACAAAGTCACCTCGACGGTCACGTCCGTCCGGGCCGGGCGGCGATAGCGAATGTACTGGTCCTTGAGCACGGGGTAGAATTTGCCCACGTCAAAGCCGGTCACGAAAACGCCCCCGCCCGGGACCTCGGCCAGGGTGAACAGCGCCCCGGCGTACATGGTCCCGATGTGGTTGCCGTTGCCCTCGAAGGGCATCCGCAGCTTGACGTGGCCCCGCCCGACGTCCAGGACCTTGAGCCCGGACCGGTGGATGAACGGGACGGTCGTCTCCAGGATCTGCCTGATCACCTCGATGTTCATCACTCTCCCTCGATCGCGGGGCGTGTCCGCCGGGCCTAGCCCCCGCCGGGGAAGACGGGGTGCGTCGAAATCCTGACGTCCTCGACGCCCTCGACCTTTCGGGCCGCGGCGGAAATGCGGTCGAGGACCTCGGCCTCCTGCTCGAGCGGGACCTCGGTGTTGACGTAGACCGTGCCGTCCTGGGCGGTGACCTTGACGTTGGGCCATTGTTCGACGATGGCGACCTTGGCCCGGGCGGCCAGCACCAGGTCGTCCAGGGCCTTTTGCGACTGGGACGTGGCCTGGAAATGGGCCAGCCCCACGGTGTTGCAGATGAGGTCCACGGCCTCGTCGACGGTTATCTTGCGGATGTGTATCACCAGGTCGTAGAGACTGGAGTCGGACGTGTCGATGCCGTAAACGGTCCGGGCCCACTGCCGCCGCTCATAGTCGTCCTTGGTGATGACGTGCCGGGCCTTGTCTTCCGAGATTCCCTCGCGCTCCATTTCCAGCCTGACCCGGTCCTCCAGATCGGAGATGATCCGGACCTTCAGGACGTGGCCGACGCCCTTGAGGAAGAAGTGGCCGGCCAGGCCGTGGTAGACGACGTTGTCTTTTTGGACGTGCTCCATAAAGGCCGCTTCGATAAAGGCGAGGTATCTCTCCTTGCCGTAGGTGAATCGCTCCAGGACCGACGGCGCGTCGTGCAGCGCCCGAACCAGTTTCACCTCCGAGATGTTGAAGTGATCCGAGGCCTCCAGCAGGATGTCTCGGGAGACGCATTCATAGCCAAGTTTGTGCGCCACCTTTTCCGCGATCTCTTTGCCCTTGCTGTAGGACCCTCGAGAAATGGTGATGATGGACATCGGCGACCCTCCGCCAAAAAAAGATTGTTGCCCGGGGAAACCCCCGGCTCAGAGTAGACCACTGGATTAGAGAGTCTCCAGTAAACCATTTTCGCCCCCGTCAGGCAAGCCCGTTGAACCGGCCCCCGGGGGGTCCGCCGACCGGATTGAGGGCCGAGACCCGCCGGCGTCGCCCCGACGGCTATCAGGGGGAGGCATGGGGATGCAGGGCCCGTTGCAGCCGGTCCAAAAAACGGCGGTGCCGCTCGCCCCGCAGCTCCAGGTGGCGAAGGACCTGGATCTTGGCCCAGTCCTCGATGAGGACCCAGGCCAGGCAGTAGGCCCACACCAGCCCCACCAGGGACCAGGGGATGGCCGCGACGATCAGGCCGAAACCGACGATCAGGGCCGCCGCGGTCTGGGTGCCCAGCACGGCCAGCACCAGCACCGGCGCCGGAAAGGGCCGTTGCCAGAAGGGGCCCCGGGACCGCACGATGAACAGGGTGAAATGACCGGCCACGGCCAGCTTGAGGTAAATGAACGACTGCAGCTGACCCAGGGACAGATCGAGCAGGAATTTCGCGATCAGCAGCAGACCGAAGGTCTCGACGACGCCGATCAGCCCCAGCACCGTCGAGACCGTCAGCACCCGCCGCATGTTCCAGCGCACCGGCCGGGGGTCGAGCCAGGTCCTGTCGTAGGCGATGGTCAGGATCGGCAAGTCATTTAACAGGGCCAGGAGGATGATCAGGATGGTGTTGATCGGGTAGAAGTTGAAGACGGCCATGGCCAGGGCCACGAAGAACATGATCCGGATCGTCTCGGTGATCCGGTAGACGGCGTAGGTGTTCATCCGTTCGAAGATCCGCCGGGCCTGTTCCACGGCCTGGATGATGACCGACAGTCCCGGCGCGGTCAGGATCAGGTCCGCGGCGGCTCGGGCGGCGTCGGTCGCCCCGGACACGGCGATGCCCACGTCGGCCTGCTTGAGGGCCGGGGCGTCATTGACGCCGTCGCCGGTCATGGCCACGTAATGGCCGCGTTTCTGGAGGACCTTGACGATACCGTACTTGTGTTCGGGCCAGACCTGGGCGAAGCCCTCGGCCCGTTCGATCTTCTCGGCCGTGGCCGGGCTCGGGTTCCCGGGGTCTTCCTCCCGGGAAAAGACCTGCTCGGCGGACAGGACGTTGGTCTTGAGGCCCAGTTGCCCCGAGATCTCCCGGGCGATGGCGGCGTTGTCGCCGGTGACCATCTTGACGTCGATGCCGTGCTCGGCGGCCCGCCTGATGGTCGAGGCCGAGTCCTCCCGGGGCGGATCGTACAAGGGCAGCAGACCCAGGAAAAGCCATGCCCCGTCCGGGAGCCGGCGGCGGGCCACCCCCAGGGCCCGGTTACCCCGGGCCGCGAAATCATCGATCCTGGACCGGGCCCGGCTCCGCCCCTCGTCATCGAGCCCGCACAGGTCCATGATGACCTGGGGGGCGCCCTTGGACACCTGGAATTCGCGGCCGTCCCGGTCGGTGAGCGTGGCCTCCGTCCGTTTGTGGACCGGATCGAACGGCACGAATTTCGCCGGCCGGTAATCGTCCAGTCCCTTTTGGTCGGTCAGGGCGCCGACCACGGCCAGGTCGATGGCGTCCCGATTGGCGACGTTGGAGGCCAGGGCGGCGGCCAGAATCAGGTCCTGGTCGTCGTCGGCCGCGAAGACCACCGGCCGGCCGAGGGTCAGCTGGTTCTGGGTCAGGGTGCCGGTCTTGTCCGAGCAAAGCAGGTCGATGCCGGCGATCTCCTCGATGGACTCCAGCCGGGAGACGATGGCCTTGCGCCGGGACAGGGCCACCGCGCCCAGGGCCATGGTCACCGACAGGACCGCCGGCATGGCCGCCGGGATGGCGGCCACGACCAGAATGAGCACGAACTGGAAGATGGTGAAGAACGAATCCCCGCGGAGCAACTGGGTCAGGACCAGGGCCGCGGCCAGGCCCAGGCTGAGGAAGATCAGGTAATCGCTGATGGTCAGGACCGCCTTTTGAAAGTGGGACACCCGCCCGGCGGTGGCCACCAGCCGGGCCGTCCGGGCGAATTTGGTGTCCATGCCGGTCTTGACGACCACCGCCTCCATCTCGCCCTGCTTGGCCACGGCCCCGGCGTAGATATCGTCCCCCTCCTGTTTGGTCACCGGCAGGGATTCGCCCGTCAGGGCCGACTGGTCCACGCTCAGGAAGTCTTGGCCGAACACCCGGGCGTCGGCCGGAATGACGTCGCCGGCCCGGACGCGAATGACGTCGCCCGGGACCAGGTCGGCGGCGTCTATCTGACGCCAGTCATTGTCCCGGACCACCCGGGCCGAGAGGGCCAGTTCCTTTTTGAGGGTCTCGAGGGCGTTGGCCGCCTGCCGCTCCTGCCAGAAACCGATGATCGCGTTGAACAGCAGCATGATCAGGACGATGACCAGGTCGGCCCAGTGCCCCACGATCCCGGACAACACCGCCGCCGCCTCGATCATCCAGGGGATGGGTCCCCAGAAGTAACCAAGGAACTTGAGGAGGACGCTCTCTTGCTTTTCAGTGACGGTGTTCGGGCCGAATTGGGCCAGGCGGCTCTCGGCCTCGGCCTGGCTCAGGCCGTGAACGGCGCTGCCCAGGCGATCGAGGGTCTGGTCGACGCTCAATCCTTCAAAACTGTCCGGGGCGGTGTGATTGCCGGCCACGGCCACCCTCGTTGATGGTCCATGTCGAAACGTCGCCTGAAATCGGTGGACCTAATCCAGCAAGCCCGACAGCCTGGGACTTTCGGCCTTCAACCGGACCAGGAGCCGATCCGCCTCGTGCAGGCGATGGACCGCCCGCCAGATCAGATGAAAGCCCACCCCGGCCAGGATCAGGCAGACGGTCAGCAGGGGAATCATGAAGGGCAACACCGTGCCGAAGGTGTAGTATTTGGACGCGACGATCAGAAAGCTGACAATGCCCATCGGAATAGCCAGCAGGGCCAGGCCGGTGCGCAGCGAGGCCAGATAGGTCCGCTTCTCCGCCAGAAGCAATTGGGCCTCGTTGATTATTATCGGGTCATAGTCATCCATGACGCGTCACCCTCGCCCGACACGGTTCGTGGTCAATTATATCACTCGTTGCCGAAAGGGAAAGGGCCGCCGGCCGGGGAGGTCCGCTTCCCGATTTTGAGTAGCCGGGGCGCGGTGGGATTCAGGCCGTCGTCGGCCCCGGTTCCGGGGGGCGGGGCTGGCGGTCAGAGCCCCATGAACTTGGCCGCGATCCCGCGCATGATCTCGTTGGTGCCGGCGAAGATGCTCATCACCCGCATGTCCCGCCAGTCGCGGGCCACCGGGTACTCCTCGCCGTAGCCGTAGCCGCCGTGGAGCCGGACGCAGCCGTCCGTCACCCGGTTGGCCATCTCGGTGATCCAGGCCTTGGCCATGGACGTCTCGACGATGACGTCCCGGGAGACGATGCCCGCCCTTTCCCAGTCGTCCACGTGGGGGCTCACCTCCTTGGCCATGAATTTGCGGACGGCGTCGCGGAAGATGTGGTGCTCTTCGGTGTAATTCAGGATGTCCATGGCTCACGTCCCGGCTCGATTCGGTTCCGGTTTCAGGTCCGCGGCGTAGGAACGCCCCTGGGTGTCGTAAAAGACGATCCGGGTGACGCGTCGCCACCGGCTGTCGTCCATCTGGCAGTAAAAGGCCCGCGTCTCGCCGGGGCCGATCCGTTGGGGGCCGTGGGGCATGAGGTAATCGACGCGCTCGGGTCCCCGGTCGGTCTCCAGGTCGCAGTGGCTGGGTATGGTCAGCGGTGTGGGGCCCTGGTTGGTCAAGAGCAGCTCGAGGTTCTGGTCAAAGGCCCGCGCCCCGCAGCAGGTCTTGAAGCCGAAGATCTCGTCAACGCCCGAGTTGATGATCGGTCTGATTTTAAGCACGACTTCCAGCCCACCCCGGCCGGGTCCCGGTTGGAAAACCGACCACTCGCGCCGCGTCGGCCTACGAGTCCCGTCGCCCGACGATGGCGATGGAACAGACGCTCATGAACGGCATGCCGCCGAGATTGTGGGTCAGCCCGTAGCGGGGATTGTCCAGTTGCCGCTCGCCGGCCCGTCCTAAAAGCTGGAGATACATCTCGTAGAGCATCCGCAGGCCCGAGGCGCCGATGGGGTGGCCGAAACACTTCAGGCCGCCGTCGATCTGGGCCGGGATCTGTCCGTCGGCGTCAAAGAAGCCCTCCAGGGTCTCCTTCCAGGCCTCGCCCCGGGGCGAGATGTGCAGGTCCTCGTAGGTCACCATCTCGGTGATGGAGAAGCAGTCGTGGACCTCCATCATCGAGATCTCCTCCCGGGGATCGGTGATGCCCGCCTCGTTGTAGGCCCGGGTGCTGGCCAGGGACGTGGTCGGGAAGAAGGAGCCGTCCCAGTCGTTGAAGGACATCTCCTCGGCGTTGCTGACGGCCAACTGGACGGCCTTGACCGTGACCGGGTTTTCGATCCCCAATTCCTTGGCCTTCTCGACGGTGGTGACGATGGCGCAGGCCGCGCCGTCGCTCACGCCGCAGCAGTCGAACAGGCCCAAGGGGTAGGCGATGATCGGCGAGGCCATGACCTGATCCATGGTCACCGCCTTGCGCAGATGGGCCTTGGGGTTCTTGGCCCCGTTGGCGTGGCTCTTGACCGAGACGTGGGCGATGGCCCGTTTCAGGTCGTCAGCCTTGACCTTGTACTTGGCCGCGTAGGCCGTGGCCAGCTGGGCGAAGGCCCCGGGCGCGGTGATGTTGGGCATCCACAGCCAATTGAGGCTGCCCATGTTCGAGCCCAGGTTGGGCAGGCCGCCGTAACCGGCGTCCTTGAGCTTTTCGACGCCCATGGCCAGGCACATGTCATAGGCCCCCGAGGCCACGGCGTAGACCGCCCCCCGAAAGGACTCGGTGCCCGAGGCGCAGAAGTTCTCGACCCGGGTGAAGGGGATGTAAGGCAGGCGCACGGTCATCGACGCCCCCAGGGCGCTCTTGCCCATGGCCTGCTCATCGAAGCAGGTGGCGATCCAGCCGGCCTCGATGTCCCCCGGGTCGACGCCCGCGTCCTCGAGGCACTCGGTCAAGGCCTCGACCAACAACTCCTCGGGGCCCATGTCCCACCGCTCGCCGAAACGGGTGCAGCCCATGCCGATGATGGCCACTTTGTCCTTGATTCCGGTCGCCATACGCTGACCTCCCTCGGGCTCCGGGGCGCTCCGCGCTCCTGGCCCCGGTGGTTTTAAAACTTGAACAGCTTGTCGATAAGCTGGGACTTCATGATGTCGCCCTCGATCCGGAGCTTGCCGCTGGTGAAGGCGGACATGGGGTTGAGTTCACCCTTGATGAGCGCCACGAAATCCTCGTCGCCCATCTTGATGACGGTCGTCGGCTGGTCGATCGTCCCGTCGTCGACGGCGATCCGGCCGTCCTTGACGCTCACCACCCAGTCGCCGCCGCCCGCGCCTGAGATGTTGAACTGGAAGACGACGTCGACCCCGGCCGCGGCGCCGGGCTGGAAGGCGTCGGCCATGCCGCCGAAGACCCCGGCCACGGTGAGCCCGCCGGCGCCCTCGGCCGCCGCCTCGGCCTCCTTCTTGGGGCTGAAGGCGTCCAGGAGCGGCGTCAGGGCGGCCATGGCGTCGCGGAACTCGGCCGGATCGTTGAGTTCGTCGATGGCGGCGAAGTGCTGATGGATGTCCTCGACCGTCGGCGGCGTCCGCCCGTCCCCGATGACCACCCCGGCCGAGGTGACCACCGCCGCCCGGTCGATATAGCCCAGGCCGGTGTTGTAGATCTGACCAGTCAGCTGGCACCCGTCCGAACACAGATACAGCACCAGCGGGGTCACGAACTCGGGGCTTGACCTCTCGAACAGGTCCGGCGGCAGGACGTCCTCGGTCAGCCGTGTCCCGGCCACCGGGGCGACGGTGTTGACCAGGATGTCGTACTTCTCGCCCTCGAGCTTGAGGGTGTTCATGAAACCGATCAAGGCCATCTTGGCGGCCGAATAGTTGGTCTGGCCGAAGTTGCCGTAAAGCCCGGCGGCCGACGAGGTGAGGATAATCCGGCCGTAGCCTTGCCGGCGCATGGCCCTCACCGCCGGGCGGGTGACGTGATAGGCGCCGTCCAGATGAACGGCCATGACCCTGTCCCAGTCATCGGGTTCCATCTTGAGCAGGGACCGGTCGCGGAGGATGCCGGCGTTGTTGATCAGGATGTCGAGGCGGCCGAAGGCGTCCAGGGCCGTCCGGACGATGTTCTCGCCGCCCTCGGGCGTGGCCACCGAGTCGTAGTTGGCCACGGCCTGGCCGCCGTTTTTCGTGATTTCGTCCACCACCTCGTCCGCGGCCCTGGTCCCGGCGCCGGTGCCGTCCCGGGCGCCGCCCAGGTCGTTGACCACCACCTTGGCCCCCCGGGCGGCCAGCTCGAGGGCGTAGGCCCGACCCAGCCCCGCCCCGGCGCCGGTGACGACGGCCACCCGGTCGTCGAACCGGATGCCGGCCTTGGCCGCCGGCTTGTCCTCGATCACGGGCACGGCCTTCCAGAAGTAACCGGAGAAGCCCCGCTCGTCGTCGGTGTACTTGCGGCGGAAGCTCATGGTCACCCGCTGGCCGACGTGAACGTCGCTCATCTCGCAGTCGGTGAAGTCGGCCATGAGCCGCCCGCCGTCCCCGAACTCGACCAGGCCGTACACCGCCGGCGGATCGACGGACACGGCCAGGAGATCGCCGGTGAAGCTCTTGACCCGGGCCGGCCGGTCGGCGAACTCGTACGGCTCCTGGGCGCCCACGGCCCGGCACTCGGGGTTGACGCAGATGTCCATCCGCGGCAGTTGGGGCGTGCCGCACTTGGCGCAGCGCCCGCCCACCAGGCCCAGGACCATGTCCCGACGCCGCCACAGGGCGGTCAGGGGCGTCTGGGTCGGCGCCTCGGCCCGCAGGCCCATCTCGGTGGGCAGCAGGCCCCGGAACTTGAGGAACTTGGTGTAATTGGTCGTCGTCAGCTTGTGGTCCAGCGAACCCTTGATCCCGCGGCGGGGCGCCAGGTCCTTGATGGCCTCGGTCACCTTGAAGTACAGGGCGTCACAGCCCTGGCCGAAGCCGCAGACCAGGATGCGCTGGCCCGGCTCGGCCTCGTCGAGGGTCAGGGCGAGCATGACCAGCGGGTGGGCCGCCCCGGTCTCGCCGCAGACCTCGTGGAGGTTGTCCGGGACCTTGTCCGGGTCGGCCCCCAGCTTGGCGGCGATCTTGCGATGCTCGGCCTTGAAGAAGCAGGGGAAGACGAAGCGGTCCACGTCGTCCATGGTGATCGACAGCTTCTCGAACAGGCCCGACACCGCCTGGGGGATGATTTTGGAGTAGCCCTCGTCGCGGACCCAGCGCTCCTCCCACATGTAGTCGTAGGTCCGGTTCAGCCCGCGGTAGTGATCCACGAAGTCGTGGGTCACGGTGAACGAGCCCAGGAACTCGGCGATGACGTTTTTCGAGCCGACGAGCATCGAGGCCGCGCCGTCGCCGAACCACATCTCGTAGAAATAGGCCGTCTTGGCCAGGCGCTTGTCCGTGGCCGCGACCAGGAGGCTCTCCCGGTCGCCGCTCTTGACGGCCATCAGGGCCTGGATGAGGGCGGTGGTGCCGGCCCGCAGCCCGGAGGTGAAGTCGGCGGCGTCGACCTGGTCCTTGAGGTTCAGAGCCGTCTTGACGATGCCGGCGTTGAGCCGGTCCTGATATGGCAAGGTCGTCGAGGCCAGGAAGACCCCGTCCACGGTCGGCCGGTCCGCGCCGGTCAGGCAGTCCCGGGCCGCGGCCACGGCCATGGTCAGCGAGTCCTCGTCCCAATTGCAGAAAGACCGCTCGCCCTGAGCCACGGCGACGATGGCCGGCGCGAACCAGCCCACGTTTTCGACGATGCTCATGCGGTTGAGCCTGAGCCGAGGGATGTATCCGCCGTATGAGGTGATCCCGATCATGTCTGGTTCTCCTTGTCTACGGGCTCAGAACTTGAACAGCTTGTCGATGAGCTGGGACTTCATGATGTCGCCCTCGATCCGGAGCTTGCCGCTGGTGAAGGCGGACATGGGGTTGAGTTCACCCTTGATGAGCGCCACGAAATCGTCGTCGCCCATCTTGATGACCGTCGTCGGCTGGTCGATCGTCCCCTCGTCGACCTCGATCTGGCCATCCTTGACCGTCACCACCCAGTCGCCGCCGCCGTCGCCCGAGATCTTGAACTGGAAGACGACCTCGACTCCGGCCGCGGCCTGCGGCTGGAAGGCGTCCCCCATGCCGTCGAAGACCCCGGCGACGGTCATGGCGCCGCCCGCGTCGGCGGCCGCCTCGGCCTGTTGGCTGGGATTCAGGGCCTCGAAGATCTGAGACATGGCGGCCATGACGTCGTAGAACTCGACGGCCCCGTCCATGTCCTTGAACTTGGCCAGGGTCCGACCGACCTCCTCGGGGGCGGGCGGGGTCCGGCCGTCGCCCATGACCAGCCCGGGCCGGGTGGCCACGGCCGCCCGGTTGAAGTAGCCTAAGCCGGCGTTGTAGACGTGGCCGGTGACCGGGCAGACCTCGCTGCCGAGGTACAGCACCAGCGGCGAGACGAACTCGGGCCCCAGTTTCTCGAACAGATCGGGCGGCATGACGTCCTCGGTCAGCCGGGTCGCGGCCAGGGGGGCGACGGTGTTGACCTTGACGTCGTACTTGTCGCCCTCGAGCTTGAGGGTGTTCATGAAGCCGACCAGGCCCAGTTTGGCCGCCGTGTAGTTGGTCTGGCCGAAGTTGCCGTAGAGCCCGGCGGCCGAAGTAGTCAT
>JAHJDS010000485.1 GCA_018812395.1 Pseudomonadota bacterium | reverse complement strand
CAACACTCCAGAAGGCCAAGCTCGACGCCATGCATGCATGGGCGATCACGCTGGAAGGCGCTGGCGGCCCCGGGGCCTTGGGTCCGCGCCTCGGTCAGCAATCCGCCGTCGGCTCCCCGCAGTTTGAGAAGTTTGAGGCCGGGCAGAACTACTACCTCCGCACCGGAGAAAAGATTGAGTCCCTTGCCAGTAACACCCCGAACCGGGAATACGAGAGCTTCACCCGCAACACGCTCCGGCTGATTGGCGCGGCGATCGGGATGCCCTACGAGTTCATGGTCATGGACTTCAGCACCGGCTCGTATGCCAGTCAGCGGATGGCCCTCCTCCAGACCCACAAGCGGCTCCGGTCCTATCAGATGTGGCTGACCCGCCGCTTCCTGCAACGGGTCTGGAACTGGCAGATTGCCAAGGCGATCAAGAGCGGCAAGCTGGCCCAGGCCCCGGCGGACCCCACGGGCGTCAGCGAGTGGTACAAGGTGGACTGGATTTACCCGGAGTTCGGATGGGCCGACCCCCACCGCGAGGCACAGAAGGCCCTGCTTGAATACCGGATGGGAACCAACACCTTCAGCATGATGGCCAAGGAACGCGGGCGGGACCCGGAGGAGTTGCTGTCAGAGAAGGGCCGGGACATCGCCAAGGCCCACGCCATCGCGCAGGACGTCAACAAGGAAACCGGGCTGGCCCTTACGTGGAAAGATTTCATTGAGGGCGGCGGGGCACCGGGCACCGCCGCGACGAACAACGGGGCCGTAGAGGGGGAGCGTCGGATTTCGGCGCCGCTTGAAAACGAGTGAGGTATGACATGAGTGGGAAGCTGTCGCACGTTCTGCACGCCGTCTATTGCGAGCCGTGGCTTATCCGGCCCGAGATGCACGCCCGGATCAGGGAGATCGTAGAGGCCCACGTAACCGGGCAAGCCCATGTCCCGGGGGGCATCATTGAGGCATTGGCAGAGGCCAAGCCCACCACGCGACCGGAGCCGTTCCGCATGGTCAATGATGTGGCCGTGGTCGGGCTGTCCGGCGTGATCGGGAAGCGCGTCGGGGCGTTGGAGAAGTCAAGCGGCGTGACGGACGTGGATGATGCCGCAGAAGCCATTGAGATGGCCGCCGCAGACCAGCACGTCAAAGGTATCGTGCTCCACGTTGATTCGCCTGGCGGGACGGTGACAGGGGTCCCGGAGCTGGCCGAGAAGGTCAGGAGTCTCCGCAGCGTCAAGCCCATCGTCGGCTTCACCGACACACAGGCCGCGAGCGCAGGGTATTGGGTTCTCTCGCAGGCGTCGGCCATTGTCAGCACACCCAGCGCCGTCACCGGTAGCGTCGGGGTGTACCTGCCCGTGCTGGATCAGGCCGCCCGGTTCGATGCGATGGGGCTCAAGCAGGAGGTCATCAAGGCCGGTCGGTTCAAGGGCGCCGGCATCCCCGGGACCCGGCTGACGGACGATCAACGGTCCATGCTCCAGGACCGGGTCAACGTCCTGCACGGCATGTTCCGGGCGTCGGTACGCGAGGCGCGGCCCGGCCCGGTGTCAGATGATGTCATGGAAGGCCAGACCTTTTTCGGGGCCGAGGCTGTGGCCGCCGGGCTGGTGGATGTCCTCAAGAGCGACGGGCCTTTCACCGTTTTTGCTCCGACCGACGAGGCCTTCGCCAAATTGCCGACCGGTACGCTGAAGAGCTTGCTCCAGCCCGAGAACAAGGACAAGCTGGCCGCGATCCTGACCTATCACGTCGCGCCGGGCAAACTCACCGCCAACGACGTCTCACGGGCGACCGGCGTCGTCTCCGCCAACGGGCAGTGGCTTGAGTTCAAGTCCTCGAACGGCAAAGTCATGGTGGACGCCGCCACCGTCGTCACTGCGGACATCAAGTGCGCCAATGGCGTGATTCACGTTATTGATCGGGTCGTGTTGCCGGAGCAGCAGAACATCGTGCAGGTCGCGGCCGGAGCCAAGACCTTCAAGACGCTGTTGACCGCAGCCACGAGCGCCGGGCTGGCCGGGGCCCTCCAGTCGGAAGGACCGTTCACCGTTTTCGCGCCGACCGACGAGGCTTTCGCCAAGCT
>JAHJDS010000484.1 GCA_018812395.1 Pseudomonadota bacterium | reverse complement strand
GGTGCGGCCGGGACTTCGATCAAAGAGAGTGCCGCGAAGCCCGGGAGAGGGCGGAGACCTCCTGCCGCCATGCCCGAAGCCTGAAAAGGAATTTCGGCTTCTGCCCGGCCAAGGCGGCCAAGGCCAAACCGGACCCGGTCCAAAAGCCCGCGCCTTAAGATCGAATCATGTGCCGCCCCGACCTTTAGGGCTAAAAAAAATTTGCGGCAAAGGACCACCAGCTAAAACGTGGGTGTGTATCGTGTTATGTTCGGCATTAGCATGACAGAATGCCTAGTTGACCCAATGGGGGCTTTAAGGTGCTAGTTCTTGTGGCGGATGTGGCGGCTTAAAATTAGATGCTACAAAAAGTAAATTTTATTGAGAGCGTATCCTGGATTCTAACTTTTCTTCTAATACCTGCAGAAATCTAAAGGCATTGCTCAAAATAGACAAGCTCAAGGTCTGTATTTCTGTGGGGCTCGAAGGCTCTTTGTTGAGACCAAAATAGCGCAAGGCCTCTGACAGATTATTACGGTTCCTCTCAAGTTTTCTATAATCCTCTGTTTCGGGATCGTGGAAAAGCCATTTATTTCTTAATATTTTTAAGTATTTTATGAAGCTATAATATGAATTATCAAGAATCCCTCCATTTTTAACAAGGTACAGTTTTCCGTTGTCAGTACACTCATAAAACATTTGATATAGAATATTAACCAAACGTTCTAATGAGGATCTTTCTTTATAATTCAAAAAATAAATATCATGGCTTCCTTTAAAAAAGCGGTCTGTAATTTTAAATAGTTTGCTTCTAGGAGAGTTACTCCACACTCTGTTGCAAACAACGATTTTTCCTACTATGGCCCACACGTACGGATAAGATTTGGACGAGGGAGCCAATTTCCTAAGTTTAGAAAGTGAAGTTGGTACTTCAAAGTCTTGTGATTCAAGTAGTTCATTCTTTATGAGAGCGTTGCAAAAGTCGTCCTGACTTTTGCAACCACGGACTTACAAAAAGCGTGGTTTTTGTAAGTCCTTCAAATCGCTACGGTTTAAACACCTTCGCGATTTGCCGGGACGTCCATGTCCCGGGTCTGAGAGCGTTTTGCAACGCTCTCTTTATATCTTCTGGGTTCCAGTAATGAATATCACTATATATCGATTCATCTGAGTCTTCTTGGGCTTCGACAATATAATTAGAGGCATGCCTCAACATTTGGGATCCCATATTCAGATCCCAATTTATGATTCTTAACGCGGCCTGTGTGGCTCTCTCCAATCTACTATCATTAAACCGGCTCAAGTCCACAATTGATTTGCTAACAAAGTCGGTGTAGATTTTATAGGGATCAACCAATTTACGGAACAGCACAACAACGTTCTCATATTTATTTGCCATCAAAATACTAGATGAGATGCGTGAGAGACTGCTATTCCACGCCCGATAGGACTCGTGCAAGAGCTGTTGTTGGAGCTTATTCAGGTCGTGACTTCGAAAGCCAAACAAATTTTCCCATTGACTGGCCACATGTTGGAAACGAATTAAGTTTGCAGAGTCGCCAACAGTCCTTGCACACTCTAATCTGTTTTTTAGTGAATCCGACAATAACGGAGAAATTTGCGACCTCAACATTTGTGCTTGCTGCTGAAGAAGACTGAATTGATATCTATCAAAAATTCTTTTGTTTGCTTCTAGTAAGTGTTTTAGACGCTCCGTTTCACGTACAATTATAATTTTGTCTTTTAATTGGCAAATTCCTCTCACCTGCTCATTTAAACGTTGAAGTTGGAATATGTCATGGTTAGTCAAATGCATTGCACGGCCCTCTGCTCTATTGTAATCAAAATATTACTAACTTTAATCATTATTTGTCAATCCACGGCCACGGCAAAGGCGTCCTTGAACCCGGCCAGGCGGAGGGCCTTTTCCATGGCCCGGGCCTGGGCCAGATCGGTCGTCAGCGTCGTCCTCACCCGAAAGAATTTGCCCTGCGGTGAATCATAAATCCGGATCGACGAATAACCGTATTTCTTTTTGAGGGTCGCCGCCAGCCGGTCGGCGTTGGCTTTTTGGGCGAAGGCGCCCACCTGGACCGTGAATTGTCCGCGCCTGTAGCTGGCCGGCTTGACGTAGAACCGGCGCACCCGGCCGTGGGTGGTCACCTGCTTGCGGTAGCCCAGGGCCTCCAGACGCACCCGGGCCGTGCCCGGGCCGACCACGCCCAGCCGCTTGGCCGCATCAAAGGACAGATCGACGATCCGGCCCCGGATGAACGGCCCCCGGTCATTGACCCGCACGATCACGAACCGGCCCGTGTCCCGGGAGGTGACCTTGATCCAGGTCTGCATGGGCAAAATCTTGTGGGCCGCGGTCAGGGCGTGCATGTCATAGATCTCGCCCGAGGAGGCCCGGCGGCCGTGAAACGGCCGGCCGTACCACGAGGCCAGGCCCTCCTGGACAAAGCCGGTGGCGTCCCGAATGGGATAGTACCTCTTGCCGGCGATGGTGTACGGCCGCTGGGTGGCCGGCTGACGCCCGCCGCGAAAGGGAGGCCTTTTGGAGTAGCGATGATCGGGCCGATCGACGTCGGTCTTGGCGCACCCGGCCAGGGCCACCACCAGGGCCCCTAAAACGGCCGCCGCCGCTCGGCCGGGGCGGCCCCCGGTCCGCGCCTTGGTTTCGGTCATTGCCGGACGCTGGCCAGACATGGCCGCATTTTGGCATATTTGGGGGCGACCTGTCAATGAGACACCATATATGGGGCTGATAGACGCCGGCCGCCAAGGCCTCGGCCGAGACCTGGCCGGGCCCGGCCGGGAAATCATCGGCTTTGACCGGTAAGTTCCAGGTGCTTCCGACGTTTTTTGCTTGACAATTTTCCCCGGGATAGTAATGTACAGCTATAAAATAGTTACTTTGTAACCCGGGGGCGGTTCCTCTCCGGGGACGCGTCGGGGGGCTCAATTATCATAACATGTTGAAATGATTGTGGTGGCGTGTCGGGGACGGCTTCGATTTGTGCCCTGGCGCACAAAGGGGGGCCAGGGGCACCACCCCGGCCCCGAATCTGAAGGAGCAGCCCATGAGACTGGAAAACAAGGTCGCGGTGGTCACCGGATCGTCCCGGGGCGTGGGCCGGGCCGTGGCCGAGGCCTTTGGCCGGGAGGGGGCCAAGGTGGTGGTCAACTACTCGTCGTCCCCCCAGGCGGCCGAGGAGGCGGTGGCCGCCATCAAGGCCGCCGGGTCCGACGCGGTGGCCGTCAAGGCCGACGTGGCCCAAGAGGCCGAGGCGGCCGCCCTGATCCGGGCCGCGGCGGACAACTTCGGCGGCCTGGACATCCTGGTCAACAACGCCGGCTTCACTCGGCCGGCCATGCTCCACAAGATGACCGAGGACCAATGGGACGCGGTCCTGGGCATCCACCTCAAGAGCGTTTGGCTGTGCACCAAGGCCGCCCAGCCCTTGATGAAGGCCAAGGGCGGGGGCAAGATCATCAACGTCACCTCGGTCGCCGGGGTGGTCGGGACCGTGGGGCAGGTCAACTACGCCGCGGCCAAGGGCGGGGTCATTTCGTTGACCAAGTCCATCGCCCGGGAGATGGCCCGCAGCAACGTCTGCTGCAACGTCGTCAGTCTGGGCATCGTCGCCACGGACATGACCGAAAAGATCCGGACCGACGAGAAACTCAAGGAAATTTACATGAACCGGATCCTGCTCAAGCGGTTCGCCGAACTCGACGACGTGACGCCCATGTTCGTGTTTCTGGCCTCGGACGAGGCGTCGTATGTCACCGGACAACTGATCTGCGTGGACGGTGGGTACGGCATGATTTAAAGCCGGAGGGATAACCAATCACCGTCCTGGTGCCGGACGAAAAAATGTGAATCACCGAGGCGTCCCGTTGTAAGAAGAATTTGGCTCCACCGGCACCTTCAGGCCGGGCAACGGCGACCGCCGGATCACTAAGGGAGGCTTGACATGGCGATACCGGACAAGATCAAGACCTGGCAGATGGTCGAGGGACCCAAGTACAACAAGGAAGAACGGAAGATCGAGGCCCCGGGCCGCTTGGCGTTGACCGAGATCGACGTCCCCGAGTTGGGCGAGGGCGAGGCCCTGGTCGAGGTGGCCGGCTGCGGCGTATGCCACACCGACCTGTCCTACTTCTATGACGGCGTGCCCACGGTCAGCAAACCCCCGTTGACGCTGGGCCACGAGATCGCGGGCACCGTGATCGCCGGCCCGGCCTATCTTATCGGCAAGAACGTCATCGTTCCGGCGGTGATGCCGTGCAACCAGTGCGACATCTGCGCCCAGGGCCGGGGCAACCGCTGCCTGGCCCAGAAGATGCCCGGCAACTCGCTCGGCATGTACGGCGGGTTTTCGTCCCACATCCCGGTCCCGGCCGAGGACCTGTGCGTCATCGATGATCTGAAGGGTCGGCCCCTGGAGTATTACGCCGTGGTGGCCGACGCGGCGACGACGCCCTACCAGGCGGCCATGCGGGCCGAACTGAAAGAGGGCGATCTGGCCCTGATCACCGGCGTCACCGGCGGCGTGGGCGTGTACATGGGCCAGGTGGCCAAGGCCTTTGGCTGCAAGGCCGTGGTGGGCTTGGGTCGTAGCGAGGAGAAGCTGGCCCGCGCCCGGGATCTGGGCGTGGATTACACCATCGACACCAAGGACAAGGACTTCAAGGCCATCCAGGAGGAGTTAAAGGGAATCTGCAAGGAAATCGGCGTCCGGCACAACACCGGCTGGAAGATTTTCGAGTGCACCGGCGTCGGTGCCATGCAGGACGTGGCCCTGGGGCTCTTGGGGTTCATCGGCAAGCTGGTGGTGGTCGGCTTCGGCATGTCCAAGAACACCTACATGATCAGCCGGCTGATGGCCTTTGACGCCGACATCCTGGGGTCGTGGGGCTGTTTGCCCAAGTACTATCCCGAGGTGTTGAAGATGGTCCAGGACGGCCGGATCAACATCGATCCGCTGCTGGAAACCCGGCCCATGTCGACGATCAAGGACGCCTTCGAGGAGGCCCACTCGGGCCGGCTGGTGAAGCGGATCGTCCTGACCCCTGACTTTTAATCATTTTTCAAAGAGGACTTAAGGAGGACACCCATGGCATTGGAATGGATGCCCCGAGACGATGAACTCAAAGATCACGCCCTGTTCGACGACAAGTATTGGGGCGGCGAGGGCGACGCGCCGTGCACCATGTACACCAAGAAACCGCTGACCGACCCCCAGGGGAACGTCATTGACGGCCTGTACACGGCCGAGATCCGCCTCAACAACCCGGCCCAGTTCAACTCGTACACCACCGAGATGGTCAAGGGCGTCATCGCCGGCTTCGGGGCCGCCTCGGGCGACCGGTCGGTGGTGGCGGCGGTGTTCACGGCCACGGGCCCCTGGTCGTTCTGCACCGGCGGCAACGTCAAGGAGTACCACGAGTACTACTCCAAGCGCCCCAACGAGTACGGCGAGTACATGGACCTGTTCAACGGCATGGTCGACGCCATATTGATGTGCAAGAAGCCGACCATCTGCCGGGTCAACGGCATGCGCGTCGCCGGCGGCCAGGAGATCGGCATGGCCTGCGATCTGGCGGTATCTTCCGATTTGGCGATCTACGGCCAGGCCGGCCCGCGGCACGGTTCGGCGCCCGACGGCGGGTCGAGCGACTTTTTGCCGTGGTTTTTGTCCATGGAAGACGCCATGTGGAACTGCGTGTCCTGCGAGATGTGGTCGGCGTACAAGATGCGGGCCAAGAACCTGATCTCCAAGGTGGTGCCGGTCCTCAAGGACGAGAAAGGCAACTGGGTCCGGAACCCTCAGATCATCACCGATCGCTACGTGGACAACGGCGAGATCGTCTACGGCGAGTTCAAGAGCGGCGCCGAGTTCAAGGAGGCCGCCGGCTTTGTCAGGGGCTAGCAGAAGGCGAATGAGGTGGACTTCAGCCTGCTCGACGCCGAAGTGGACAAGATCATCTGGAAGTTCGCCAACCTGTTCCCGGGCTGCCTGATGAAGTCCGTCGACGGCATCCGGGCCAAGAAGAAGTTCTTCTGGGACCAGATGAAGCTCCCCAACCGCCACTGGTTGATGGCCAACATGAACTACGAGGCCTTCCTGGGTTTCGGCGCGTTCAACACCAAGAAGATAACCGGCATGGACGTGATCGACTTCATCAAGTTCCGCCAAGAGGTGGCGTCCGGCGCCCTGATGGGTGACGAGACCTACGCAGGGGTCCTGGGCAAGCCCCAGAAATAACCGCCGGGGCCGCAGGCAACGTCAATCGCCGGGGCTCCGCCGAGGGGTCCCGGTGTTTTTTTCAGGAGACGAACCATGGCCTACGAATTGATCGAGTTTGGCCTCACCGGCGGCGTGGCCACGATCACCCTCAACCGCGAGCCTCTTAACTGGCTCAACATCGCCATGATGGAGGAGATCAACCACGCCCTGGACTCGCTCCAGGACCAGGTCATCAAGGTCCTGGTTTTTGCGGCCAAGGGCAAGGCCTTCAGCGTGGGCGTCGAGGTGGCCGAGCACATGGGGGGGCTGGCCGAGAAGATGATCGAGGTCTTTCACGGCATGTTCCGCCGGATGGACGATCTGGGCCTGCTGTCCATCGCCGTGGTCCAGGGTCAGGCCCTGGGCGGCGGTTGCGAGCTGGCGGCCTACTGCGACCTGGTCGTCGCCTCGGAAAAGGCCAAGTTCGGCCAGCCCGAGATTCAGGTCGGCGTGTTTCCGCCCATCGCCGCCTTGGCCTTTCCGCGGATGATCGGCCTGAAGAAGTCCTTGGAACTCATCCTGGGTGGCGCCGTCATCAGCGCTCAAGAAGCCAAGGACCTCGGGCTGGTCAATCTCGTCGTGCCGCCCGAGGAACTGGACGAGGCGGCCGCAAAATTTATCGGCCAGTTCACCAAACTCTCGGCTCCGGTGCTCAAGTACACCCGCAAGGCCGTGTTCAAGGGCCTGCTCGACGACCGGGACAAGGCATTGAAAAAGATCGAAAAGATCTATCTGGACAAGCTGATGAACACGGCCGACGCCCAGGAGGGATTGCAGGCCTTTCTGGAGAAGCGCCGGCCCACCTGGCAGGACAAGTAGCCGACTCGGCCTCGGCCATTGGTCGCGATCGGCGGCGTGACGTCCGGCTCCCGCCCCCAAACGGGGCCCGGGATCGGTTTCGCCTCGGACCTTGACACCCCTTCGGACCTATGCTGTATTATTGCATCCTCAGATTCGACCAACGGGATGCGGGGGACTATGACCGTTATCGACCGAGTCAAGTTCGACGCCGCCTCGGACGAGGTTTTCGTTTGGAAATATCCCAGCGAGAACCTGGCGTTGGGCACGGTCCTGGTCGTCAATCAGAGTCAGGAGGCGGTCCTGGTCAAGGGCGGCCGGGCCCTGGACGTGTTCGGTCCCGGGAGCCACACCCTCTCGACGGGCAACGTCCCCCTGCTGAGGCGGTTGATCAATCTGCCCTTTGGCGGCCGGACGCCGTTTACGGCCGAGGTCTGGTTCGTCCGCAAGACCGTCAAGCGCGACTTGAAATGGGGCACCCGGAGCCCGATTCCGCTGCTGGACCCCAGGTTCAATTTTCCGATCAGCGTCCAGGCCTACGGACGGTGGGGTTTGAGCATCGCCGACTCCCGCCGATTCGTGACCCGGATCGTCGGCAGCCTGCCCTCGGCCGGGGCGGACAAGATCCATGATTATTTCATCGGCGAGATCGTCCAGCGTTTTTCCGACCAGGTAAGCGAGTTTTTCCTGGGCGAGGGCCGATCCATTTTTCAGGTCAACGCCTTTCTGGACGAGCTTTCCCTGGCCACCCGCCAGGCCTTGGACCGTCAGTTCGGCGACTTCGGCCTGGAGGTGATCAATTTCAACATCGAGCGCATCTCGATCCCCGAGTCGGAAAAGGCTATGATCCAGGAGGTCATGGGACGGCGCATGGAGATCGAGGAACTGGCCGGAGCCAACGTCGACCGGGCCTACACCACGGTCCGGACCTTTGACACTCTGGAGAAATCGGCCGAGAACCCCGGCGGCGGGGCCGGCGGGGGTCTGAGCGGAGGCCTGGGCGTGGGCTTGGGCCTGGGGGCCGGTCTGCCGCTGGGCGAAAAGGTCGGCCGGGCCATGGATCCGGGCAGCGGTTCGCCCGCGGACGGTCCGGACACCGATCCGGCGGAAAAGCTCCGGCGGCTGGGGGCCATGCTGGAAGAGGGCTTGATCAGCCAGGAAGAGTACGACCGCGTCAGAAAGCGCATTCTGGACGAATTCTGATTCAACTCCGGCTCGTTGGGGGGATCCCGTGGGCATCCGATTGGCCGTGGCCATAGGCTGGGCGGCGGTGGCCGCGGCCCTGGTGCTGATTCCCCTGATTCTCTTTCCGGCCGCCCAGCGCACGGCCGCCTTCTGGCCGCGGGTGCTGTGGGCCGAGTTTTTGAACCTGATTTGGTGGGGTGTTCTGGGAGTCGGTGTTCGGGCCTTGAGGCGACGTCAGGACTTGGGACTGGGCGGGGCCGTCGCCGCCTGGAGTCTTGTCACCGGTGCCTACGCCCTGACCAGTTTCGTTCTGATGATTCTTCACGCCCTGGTTCCCGGCGGATCGGGGTGGGATCGGATCCACCTGGTCGTCCAGATCATGGTCGCCGTGATCGCGGTTTTGGCGGCGGTCTTTGTTTTTCTGGCCCGACGGGGCGCCTCCCCGGGAAGTGATCGGCCGGGGGGCGATGTCGGTCGCCGCGACTGATCCTGTCCGGGAGGGGGCGGACGGTGCGGCCCGTCTGACTCCGGACCGGCCTTGACCGGCCGGACGGGTGTCGACGGATTGTGCCTAGATGTGACGGCCGTGGCCGGGGGCGCGGATGATTGTCCGAGGTCAGGGGCCGGCCGTTTGATTTTTTTCGGGGCCGAGGGGGAGGCTTTCCATAGACAATACTCCGGTCCGTATAGAAGCCGACTGAGGTCAACACGATAGTGGGGTGGGACAATCATGGCGGAACAACTTGCGGTCAAGGGCAACGAGTTACCGGTGAGAAACCCTTCGCAGGTGCAAGGGGTGTTGATGCTGGCGGTGGGATTGGCTCTGGCGGCGCTGCTGCTGGTGTTCGTTCTGCCGGCGGTGAGCCGGACCAGGGCGGTGATCGACCTCATCATCGACTGGCGGCAGGGGAATGAGCGTTATATCCTGACGTTCATCGTCACCATCCTCTTCTGGCTGGTGGCGATCCGGATCGCCTACCAATCAGCCTGGTTGATTTTGACCGGTTTCAAGCGGCTGACCATGTTTTTTGTCCCGCCGGGCATCCCCCAGAACCTGACCGAGCCGGACTCGATCGGAAAGCTGCTCCGGGAAAGGGTCATCGCCACCTTTCAGCAGATCCCCCCCGGGGTGGGGGCGGCCGTCCGCATGATCAGCCCGCGGCTGAGGTTTCTGACTTACTGGCCGTCGCGGCACGTGGCCTCGATGATGAGCACCATCAAGCTGTGGCTGGTGCTGTTGCCGGTCTTCATCGCCCCGGTCATCGTGATGAGCCTGATTCCGAACTCGGTCTGGTACGATCTGGGCCGCGCCCTGAACATTTCGCGCCTGGAGATCGTCTATCCCTTCCCTTGGCTGCTGGTGTTGGTGGTGCTTCTGGTCGTCGCCGTCCAGGTCGCGGCCACCCTGGCCATGACCGTCAGCTCACCCAAGGCCGACATCTTCGAGCAGCGGACCCACGTGGTCAACACCGGCAATCCCAACAACTTCTTCAATTTTGTCCTGGAAAAGTTCGACCGGATGCGCGCCGGCAACTTCCAAAACCGCCTCTACGATCAAAAGCAGCCGCTGTCGGCCAACATCAAGACCGGCGACACCCACAATTTCGACGGCCTGTTGGCCTTGGAGACCCAGCCCTGGCCGGTGGTCAAGAAGTTCAACGCGGCGGCGATCGTCATGGGCCTGGGCGGCGCGGTGCTGGTCCTGGTGGGCTACGTCACGGCCCTGATCGTGCTGACCAAGTACATGCACGGCTCGGAATACTGGGCTCTCATGGCGCAAGGCTCGACCCAACAGTCCTTTATTGAACAGGGCCGTTACCTGGCGGCGAGCCTGCCCGGCCATTTGCTCATCCTGCTGGCCTATCTGGTGGCGGTCCACTACGGCCGAGACCTGCTGAAGCTGGGAATGCAGCTGACCGAGCTGTATCTGTGGGAGAGCGACCTCATCGGCCTGAAGATGACCGGGACCTACACCGCCAGCAAGATCGGCTATGGTGACGGCCGGGGAGGGCAGCTGCACTCCAGCCGGGCCTCGATCCAGAGCGACACCCACCTGGTCCTCACCGGGGCGCGGATCGTCACCGAGTCGCGGCCGGTGGGTCTGACGGGCGGTCTGGAGGGGCCGCGCTACATCGTCTCGGCCACCACGCCGCCCGATTTCCAAAAGCGAGTCGAGCAGTTTCTGAACGATATTCGCACGTTCAAGGACTCGTCGGGCAAGCTGGCAGGCATCGACATCCGGGACGAGGGGTTCCAGGAGATGGCCGACGCCAACATCCAGCTGACCACCCGCCAGCACGCCGCGGGCAAAGCCGGCGAGTTGATGGCCCAACGCTCCCTGGAAACGGCCGGACCGGCCGACCTGCTGCCCAACGACCCGGCCGCGGTCAAGGCCATCACCGACATGCCCGGCTCCGCCGCCTCGCCGGAGGACTTCAAGGAATGCCCGGACTGTGCGGAGATGGTCCGGGTTAAGGCTCGGAAATGCCGTTTTTGCGGTCACGAGTTCGAAGCGGACGATCAACCGCCGCCGTCCGGTTCGGAGGCCTCCTGACCCTCCGGCGCGGGAGGCGTAGTCATCGGCCGGACACCCATAGATAGCAGGCCCGGCAGGCCAGACGCCCGCCGTACATGACCAGGGCCAGGCCGTAGACCTGATACCAGCTCGGCCGGCCGATCAGTCCCCCCAGGCTTCGGCCCAGGGCTTGTCCCAGGGATTGTCCGGTGCTCAGGTCGATGACCGCCAGCAGGGCCACGGCCGCGGCCAAAGAAGCCCCGAACCAGATAAGTTCGATCCTCCAGGCGGCGAACAGTTTGCCCCGGACCCGGGGCCGGGCCTGCCGCCACAGGCGCTGAAGATCGTTGCTGCGGGGGTCCAATTCCAGGGCCTCGGCCAAGAGGTCGGCCGCCTCGTCGGCCCGTTGCCGGGACAGCAGCTCCCGGGCCTTGTCCGCCAGTTCCCCGGCCCGAGCCAGGTCACGGCGTTCCCGGGCTTGGTGGTCCCCGGGGCGGATCCCCAGCACCTTATTCCACCTGGCGGCGGCGGTGGCCCAATCCCGTTCTTGCTCGGCCTGCTCGGCCTCGGTTCGCAGCCCGGCCACGTCCGACCGGGCCGACGGTTCGCCCCGGCCGATCCCGGACAGGACCCCGGCCAGGTCCGTCGCCGGACCAAGGACCATCTCCCGTCGGCAATAGGCGCATTGCCGGCGCCGTGAATCCGGGTCGATGGTCAGCCATTCGGAGCCGCCGCACCCGGGACAGATCGGCGAATCGACCGGTGACATGGTTCATTCTCCTCCCGGCAAAAAAGGCTGGTCGTCACTCGATCAGGATCGTCTGCCCGTCAAAGGCCACCCGGACGTCGTAGGGCAGGCCCCGGGCCTGGACGAACACCTCTGCGGCCCGCTCCCACTCGTCCTGAGTGGCCGGGGGAGGGTAGGGGGCCCCGGTGTCCGGGTCCCGGAGCGGGTCCGCCGGGAGGCGCTTTTTCATGAACCGTTCGACCTCGGTCTCGTCGGCCGGATCGGCCACGCCCATGTGGACCAGATAGGTCGTCTGCTGGGGATCAAAACGTTTGAGCCAATCCAGGGCCCGCTGAAAGCTCATGTGGTGGGGGCGATTGTCACGAGGCTCGTGGAAGAAGTTGGCCTGGAGCAGCAGGCCGTCGGCCCGCCGCGCCTTTTCGGGGACAGGCCCGATCACGTCCAGGAAGTCGCCGGTGTAGACCACCCTTTTGCCCCTGCCCTCGAAGACGAACCCGGCCGCGTCCGGGGCAAAGGGGCCGTGGTTGACGGCAAAGGGGGTGACGCCCAGGTCCTCGATATCGACCGTCTGACCGGCGGCCACTTCGCGTCGCTCGATGACCCGCCCGACGAGATAGCCGAATCGCTCGGCGATCCCCTGCCACGTCCCGGGCGTGGCCAACAGGGGAATCGGTCGCCAGTGTTCGCGAGGCACCTGCCGGGCGTAGACCCACAGCTCGTCCAGGCCCAGGAAGTGATCGGCGTGGGCGTGGCTGACGGCGATGGCGTCCGGCCGGGGCAGGCCGTACCGCCTCATCTGGACGGCCAGGTCGGGCCCGGGATCGACGAGCAGGGTCGTCCCGGCCTCGACGAAAAACGAGGTTCTGAGCCTCGATTCGCCGTTTTGTCGCATGGTCCGGCAGGCCCGGCAGTCGCAGCCGTGCTCGGGACAGCCCCAGGCCGCCCCGGTGCCCAGACAGGTGATCTTCATTCGTTTTCCTCGAGCAGGACGTGGGCCAGGACCTTGGCGTCGTCGATGAGGTTGGACAGGCGGCAGAACTCGTCGGGCATGTGGGCCGTGTCCGGCCCGGTGCCCCAGACGGCGACCGGAAAGCCCCGCTGCCGGAAGAAGGCGGCCACGGTCCCGCCGCCGATGCCGATGGCATGGGGCTCCTGGTCGCGGAGCGCCCTGATGGCCCGGGTCAGGGCCTGGACCACCGGGGCGTCAATCGGCGTGGGCGGCGGCGCGACCACCTTCTGGACGGCCTCGACCTCGATTTGGGCCCCGGTCTGCGCGGCGACGTCGCCGGCGATCAACCGGGCCGTGTGCAGCACGTCTTCGAGGTCATAGGCCGGCAGGACCCGGGCGTCAAGGTAGAACACGTCGCGTCCGGGGATGGTGTTGACGTTCTCGACGTTGGCCTCCTTCTTGGTGGCCTCGAAGGTCGAGGCCGGCGGGCTGAACAGCGGGTCCTCGGCGTCGTAAACGCGGCGAAGTTCCTCGAGGGCGACGATCAGCCGGGCGGCGCAATACAGCGAGTTGCAGCCCAGGTGGGGCATCGAGCCGTGGCACTGCTTGCCTTCCACAATGAACTTGAGCCACAGCAGGGACTTCTCGGCCACCTCGATGGACAGGCCGTCCCGGGTCCAGAAGTCGGGGATGACGATCAGGTCGTCCGGGGAAAAGAGGTCGCCCCGATGGGCGACCACGTAATCGAGGCCGTACTGGGAGCCGGTCTCCTCGTCGGCCACGGCCAAAAGGCCCAGGTTCAGGCGGGGCGTGACGCCCCGGTCCTGGACACAGCGGATCACGGCCAGGGCGGCGCACAGGGCCTGGTGGTTGTCCAGGGTGCCCCGTCCGAACAGCCGGTCCCTCTTAATTCGCAGATCAAAGGGATCCCCGCCCCATTTCTCCCGGTCGCCGGGCGGGACGACGTCGGTGTGACCGATGACCCACAGGGTCCGCTCGCTCTTCCCGGGCAGGCGGGCGATTAGATTGGGCCGGATGCCCGTGGGAACCCGGTCGTCCGGGGCGTCGAGGCGCTCGACCTCGAGGCCCCGGTCCCGCAGCCAGGTCTCGATCAGATCGGCCTTGGCCGCCTCGCCGTCCCCGCCGTTGTCCGGACCCAGGGCCGGGATGGCCACCAGGGCCCGTTGCCAGTCGATGATCTGGTCGCGGGTCTGGTCCAGGGCCTCGACCACGCCTTTCAGGCTCGGATTCATGTCACCTCCGCTCGGCGCCGTCCAGAAACCGAAAAATGGCCTCGACGTAGCTTTGCCGCTCCGGCGATTCGAGGGCGTCGATATGGCCCACGCCGGGTAAAATCAGAATGTCTTTGGGATCGGCCGCCGCGTCGTACATCGCCCGGGAATGACCCGTCGGCACGACCATGTCGTCGGTGCCGTGGATGAAGAGCTTGGGCACGGCCGATCGGGACAGGGGCGTGGTGGTCGGCCGGTGGGGGACGGTGCATTCCATTTCCGGGAAGCCCTGGGTAAACAGGTCGAAGAACGAGGTCAGCCCGGCCTCGAGGATGGCGCCGGCCAGGTTAGGAAAGTCGGGCAGTTGATGGGCCAGACAGAAGGCGCCCATGCTCTGACCGAAGCCGAAGACCGGCTCGCCGGCCGTTCGAGCCAGGTCGAAGGCCCGTTCCAGGGCGGTCCGGCCGTCGGCGATGATGCCGTCGATGGTCGGCCGGCCCGACGAGGCCCCGTAGCCGCGGTAATCGAAGGTGACGAGTCGGAAGCCGGCCTGGGCTAGAAAGTAGCTCCCCAGGGCGTGGGCGGTCATGTTCTGGGCGTTGCCGTGGAAGTGGACCACGCAGGTCTTCCGGGCCGGCTCTTGGGGGTGGATGTGCCAGGCGGAGAGGGCGTGCCCTTCGGGCGCGGGCCAGGTCAATCGGTCCGCGTCCAGGCCGAAGGAACGGGGCTCCGAGTATCGAGTCGCGTCCGGGTAGAAACAGTACTCCTCGGTGATCACCGTTTTCCTCCCAGGACCGAAACCCGCTGGACTCGGCCCTGGCGGCCCTGACCGGCGAGGTCGGTCGTCGGCCCGGCGTCGGCCGCTCGGACCCGCCGCAGGTGAGCCACGTAACCGCAATCCTCGGGCAGCCAGTTGAGTTCGGCCACGGTCTCGGGCCTCACGGGCAGGCAATCGGGGCAGACCTCGAACCGCTCCTGGTAGACCAGGCATAGGTTGGTCCGCCCGTCCAGGTAGCGGCAGGGGGTTTGGGTGTGCTCGACGAAGCCGTCGTCGTGTTCGATCTTCTCGTAGCAGCAGCCACCGCAGCGGCGGCACAAATCTTCCCATTGCGGGTGGCTGAGCGGCTTCATACTTTCCAGTCTACGGCCCGGAGACGACCTTGGCCAGGTCGACGGCATCGTGTCCACGGGCCGATGCGGCGAAAAAGGCCTCGGCGGCGGCCAGGGTCCACTCCAAGGACAAGGAGGTGTTGATCGCCTGCCGGAACGCGGTCGCGCCGGGCAGGCCCTTGACATACCAACCCAAGACGGCGCGGAGCATGAACACCGCCCGCTTCGACCCGACGTGCTCGGCCAGGAGCCGGGCGTGGGCGAGGGCCGCCCGGCGTCTTTCGGTCGGGGAGACCGCCCGGACCTCTTTGCCGGCCCACAAATCGGCCGCCTGGCTGAAAATCCAGGGGTTGCCCCGGGCCGCCCGGCCGATCATGACCGCGTCGCAGCCGGTGCGGCGGATCATTTCGACCGCGTCCCGCGGGGTGGTGACGTCGCCGTTGCCCACGACGGGGATGTTCAGGCCGGACTTGACGTCGGCGATCACGTCCCAGTCGGCCTGGCCGGTGAAGCCCTGCTTGGCGTAGCGCCCGTGGACGATGATGGCGTCGGCCCCTTCTTCCCGGGCGATGAGGGCGATTTGCCGGGCGTTTGGGGACGCGGAATTCCAGCCCGACCTGATCTTGACGGTCAGGGGCAGCGTGGTGTTTCGCCTGACCGCGGCGATCACCTCCCCGGCCAGGGCCGGTCGGCGCATCAGGGCCGCGCCGGCGCCGGACTTGACGACCTTCTTGGCCGGGCAGCCGAGGTTGACGTCCACCACCGCCGCCGCGGCGTGATCGGTGACGATCCGGGCCGCCTCGGCCATGGCCGCCGGCCGGGCCCCGAAGAGCTGGACGCAAAGCGGGGCCTCGCCGGGGATTCTGGCCAGCAACGCCAGGCCCTTTTTTTCCCGGCGGATCAGCCCCTCGGCGCTGACCATTTCCGAGTAGGCCAGGGGCACCCCCTGTTCGGCGCACAACCGTCGAAACGGAGGGTTGCTGATCCCGGCCATGGGGGCCGGGATGAAGGGCGGATCGATATGAATGGGGCCGACCAACATGGGCCATTTATATCGTTTTAAGGCGTCTTTTTCAAGCCGCCTTGACGGCGGCGGCCGGTTTTGGTATTGACGAAAGTGGAAGTGGATAGGGCGCTGGTGGCCCTCCCGGACTTCAAATCCGGTGGGCGGTCTGAGCAAGGCCGCCGGTGGGTTCGATTCCCATGCACTTCCGCCATAAAGTAAAATCAGCACCTTACCTGACAATGGCGGTGCGACAGACGGGGGGTTGAACGGTGGGGTTCAGCCCCCTGTTCAGTTCGTCGGGTAGAATAGGGTAGAATTTTTCCCGGTGCTGGCCCAATCCAGTCGCCAGGTGGTGCCTCAACGGTCCATATTTCCCCGCTTCCCCACCCCACCATTTCTTCTTAACCGATAACCGTCCAACTTGGCGCGACACCGCTCCAGTGCCCCTTTACAGGCCGCCAGGTTGGCCAGGTTGTCCTTGAGGCCCTTCCAGGTGAGGCAGGCCGCGGCCTTGGGGTGACCGGTGGGAACGAACTTCACCGCCCGCCACTCGACCTTTTCGTGGGGCCCGGGATCCGGGCAGGGAGTGGCCACCGGGACCTTGACCACGACGGTCTTGACCGGGCAGGGTCTTGTGGAGGCGCAGCCCAGGGCCAGGACCATCAGCACGATCAACCACGTCAGACGCTTCACTTCGTCCTCCCGATGATCTTCTGATATTGACGGTTGGCCCAGGCGACCGCGGCGTCGCTCTTGAGAGGCTTGGCGCTCAGGATGCTCTGTCGAAGCTGATCGGCCTCCTGGCGCATCTTCTCGGCCCGGGCCCGGGCCTGTTTGAACCGGGCGGCCGCGGCGTCGGCCTGAGCCTTCCAGGCGTCCACGGCCTGGTTCTGTTTCTTGATCGAGGCCTCGAGGCGG
>JAHJDS010000483.1 GCA_018812395.1 Pseudomonadota bacterium | reverse complement strand
GACCGACCGGCTGGTCCTGGACAACTCGTTTCGTCGATCCATCTCGTTTCGTTTCAAGTCGAGTTGGTTCGGACGAATTCTATACTGGTTGAAGGTGAACTCCCGCCTGGTCTGTTTTGTCAACGACCGGATCAACCGGTGGCGGAGGCGCCGCCGGGACCGGGACCAACGCCGGCCAGGGCGAGCCAGCCCCGAGCCTTCGATTTACGCCTCCCACCGTGGCGAGGTGGTCAGGCGGGCCTTTGACCTGACGGAAAAGATCGTGGCGGCCATGGCCCGTTATTGCGCCGAACGCCGGATCGCCCTGGTGGTGATGATCATCCCCACCGCGCCCCAGGTTCACCTGGACGAACGCCGCCCCCTTCAAAAGGCCCATCCGGACTGGAAGCTGAACCAGCCGACCGACTTCATGGCCGGGGTGTGTCGCCGCCACCACTTGATGTGTCTCGACCTGACTGATCCCTTCCGGACCGAGAACCTCAAATCCAGCCGGCAATTCAACGGCGTCGGCCAAAAGGCGGACGTCCACTGGACGGCCCATGCCCACCTACGGGCGGCGGAACTGATGGTGAAATTCCTGCTCGAAAAGCGGATCATCCCGGCGCGATATCAACGGTGACGCCCCGGGGCCGAACGCCCACCGACCCTCGACCACGTGTCCGGACGGAACCCGGAACATCGACCGAGCGCCCCGTGGCGGCGGGACGTGGATTTGTATGGGCGGCGTCATGGGGGAGTCAGCCCACCGACACCCCTTTTTTTTACCGGGACCGTACACTAATCGGGGGTTGAGTCAATCACACGACTCAACCCCTTTTTTTGCCCTTGGGGTCAATCCGGACGGGACGACCCCCAGGCGGTGGTCAGGGCGAGCACGTCCACCTCCCGGCCGACCGGCCAGGCCGGCGTGTCCTCCGGCAGCACCAGGAGGCCTTGGGCCAGGGCGAGCGTCGTCAGACGGCTGGGGGCCGTGATCGGACTGAAGTCGAGGCCTTCCGGACCGCCTTCGAGGCGGCCGCGAATCACCCGGGTCCACCCTGGCGTTCCCTGGACACCCTCGGCCAGCCTGGCCCGCGCCACTGGAAATCCCGGGGCCGGAAAACCGGCCAGGCGCAACAGACCCGGTAGGGCCAGAAGCAGGAAGGCCGTTTCGTTGGACGGCGGCCCGCCGGGCAGACAAAAGACGGGTTTACCCTCCCACAGGCCGAACCCCACTCCCTTGCCCGGTCCCAGGCGGACCCGATGGAAGACCTTGTGCCAGCCCAGGTCCGCCAGCGCGTCCAGGACCAGGTCGCGCCGGCTCAGCCAGGCCCCGCCGCTGGTGAGCAAGGCGTCGGCCTGAGCCAGGAGGTCGCTCATGGCGCCTCGCAGTTCTTGGCGCACGTCGCCCACCACCCGGCCTCGGGTCGCCAGGCGATGCCGGTCCAGCCAGGCGGTCAGGGTCACCAGGTTGCTGGCGTAGACGCCGCCCGGCGGCAGGGCCCGTCCCGGGGCGACGACCTCGGTCCCGCTGGCCAGCAAGGCCACCCGGGGGCGGGGATGGACCCGGACCATGGAGCGGCCCGCCGCTGCGGCCAGACCCAGCACCCCGGGCGACAGGGGCCGGCCCGGCTCGACCACCACCTGCCCCTGACAAACGTCCTGCCCCCGGGGCACCACGTTTCGACCCGGGGCGGCGTCGGTCAGGCAGACCACGGTGTCGCCCTCGTCCCGGGTGAACTCGACGGCCAGCACCGCCTCGGCCCCGGCCGGCAGGGGCGCGCCGGTGGTCACCTGGATGCAGCCGCCGGGGGACAGGCGGCCCTCGGTCGTCTCCCCGGCAAAGACCGAGCCCAGCCGTCTCAGCCGGACCGGGCGGTCCTCGGTCGCCCCGGCCACGTCGGCGGACAGAACGGCGAAACCGTCCTTGGCCGCCGCGTCCACCGAGGGGCTGTCCACCCGGGCCGCCACCCGCTCGGCCGCCACGTGGTCCGCCGCCGCCGTCAGGTCCATCTCCCGGGCCGGCAGCGGACGGACGTGCTCGGCGATCAAGGCCAGGGCCTCATTAAAACCAATGGTCGTGCGTTTCACGGCCGCCGCCTACCCGGCTTGACCGGTTCCCAAGGATCGTGATAACTTGCTGGCCCACGAGGAGGAATCATCATGGCCGACACCGCCGAAGACCGGCTGAAACAGGCCCTGGTCGAACGGGCCGAGGACAACCACATTGCCTGCCCGGTGGCCCTGGACCTGGCCCGGCGGGAAGGGGTGAACTCCCGGGCCATGGCCCGGTTGCTCGACGAGCTGGGGATCAAGATCCGGGACTGCCAGCTCGGTTGCTTCTGAGGCGGCCGAACGTGAGCCAGGGCGACATCTGCGGCCTGAGCCCGGAGGACTTTTTCATCCGGATGGAGGAGTTCCACGGCGCCCGCTCCCCGGGGATCCTGGTGGGCGGTCTGATGATCGACACCGCGCTGGGGGAGTTGGGATCGTGCCCCTACGTCAACGTGGTCACCGAGACGGTGGTCTGCCTGCCCGACGCGGTTCAACTCCTGACCCCCTGCACCATCGGCAACGGCTTCCTCCAGGTCCTGGACTGGGGCAAGTTCGCCCTGACCGCCTATGACCGCCAGTCCCTGGCCGGGGTGCGGGTCGCCCTCGACCCGGACGCCGTGGGGAACTATCCGCTGATCCGCCGCTGGTTCGAGCGCTCGCCCCGGGGCGGTGACAAGCCGGCCTTCGACCAACTGGCCCCGGAGATAATCGCCGCCGGCCGGGCGATCCTCGCCTGGCGGCCGGTCCGGCTCCACCGGGCCCTCAAGGAATCAAGCCGGGTGCCCACCGGGCGCTGCCCAAAATGCGGCGAGTCATACGCCTTGCGGCTGGGCCCGACCTGCCCGGCCTGCCAGGGCGAGGCCTACTACGTCTGACCGCGGTCCGGGGGTGAGGCGGTTTCGGTCCGGGCCGGCCGCGACTTATCGTCCCTCGACCCAATCCGTCAGGGGCCGGTCCTGATGGAAGACCCGCTCGAATCCGGTGTAGACGTTGACCCGGCCCGGCCGGGCGAATCCGGCGTAGGTCATGCCCAGACGCCGGGCCATCTCCAGGGCCAGTCGGGTCGGGGCCGAGACCGAGACCACGCAGGCCACCCCGGCCCGGCCGGCCTTGAGCATCATCTCGACGCTGGTCCGTCCCGACAGGACCAGGACCTTGTCGGACAAATCCAACCCCTTCAGGACGGCCGCCCCCACGGCCTTGTCCAAGGCGTTGTGCCGCCCCACGTCCTCGGCCATGACCAGCAGGCGTCCGCCCGGGTCGGCCACGGCCGCGGCGTGGGTCCCGCCCGTGGCCGAGAAATGGGATTGCCGCCGGGTCATGCCGCCGGTCATCTCGGCCAGGGTCGTCAGTTCCACCCGGACCAGGGACTCGGCCAGGCGGCGGGCGTGAACCGCGAGCGACTCATCGTCCGGGTCGGGATAGGACACCCCCGAGGCGCTCTTGAAGTCGGGGGCGGTCAGACTCTCGGCCGACGGCGCCGGGGCGATGACCACCTCGACCCGGTCCTCCCGGAAGGGGCCGGACGTCAGTTGCGCCCCGATCGGGGCGATGCCCTGGGTCAGGCAGAACCCGGCGGCCAGTTCGCGCTCCCGGCCCGGAGAACTCATCAGGGTCTGGACCGGCCGGCCGTTCACGACCACCGTCAGGGGTCGCTCGGCGACCACCATGTCCGGCGCCACCTCGATCTGTTCCCCATCGAGCCGCAACACCGGCCCGAACTCGACGATCGGTTCCATGTCACCTCACCGGCGGCCGGACGGGTCGAGGAGGACCCGGCCGGTCTGGTCCACCCCGTAGCCGCCCAGGGCGACCACCGCCCGCTTGAACTCGTCCGATCCGATGACGTTCAGCAGCGTCCGGAGCTTGGCCAGTTCCCAGAACTCGGCCGGGATCACCAGGTCGTATCGTTCTTGGATCAGGGGGACGAAGTCCAGCTCCAGGGCCCGGGCCGCGGCCAGGATGCCCACCCCCACGTCGGCCCGGGCCGTGAGCACGGCCACGGCCACGGCCATGTGGGTGTATTCCACCTGATCGTAACCGTTCACTCCGGCGGCCGACAGTCCGGCCTGGGCCAGGCAGTGGTCCAGGAGGATGCGGGTCCCGGCCCCGGGCTGGCGGTTGATCAGGGTCACGTCGTCGCGGGCCAGATCCTCGACGCCGGTGATGCCCTTGGGGTTGCCCGGCGGGACGATGAACCCCTGGTCCCGGAACACCAGGTTGACCAGGTAGAGCGGCACGTCGGCCAGATACCGCTCCAGGTACGAAAAGTTGTAATCGCCCGTGGCCGGGTCCAGCAGGTGGGTGCCGCACAAATGGGCCTGTCCCCGCTTGACGGCCATCAGGCCCCCCAGAGAGCCGACGTGACCGGAGGACAAATAGAGCTCGGGATCGTGGCGGTGGACCAGATCGGCCAGCACATCGAGGGTGTTGTCGTGGCTGCCGACGCAGACGATGGTCCCTTCGATCTCCTCGGGGCGGACGAGGAGTTCGGCCGCCACGGGCGCGTCGGCCTCGAGACCCTCGGACATGAGCGGTACCCGGACGATGCCGTCGGCCCGGGTCAGGCTGGTGATGGTCCCGGCTCCCCGCTTGAGGGGCACGGCCACCACCCGCGCCCCGACGCGGCCCAGCTTGACCCGGATCAGTTCCTCGAGTCCCAGCTTAGACGGCAGCGGTTGCACCGGGACGACCTCGAGCCGGGGCCGCTGGGGGACGGCTACGCCCAGCAGGCCGCAGAGCAGCGGCAGGACGAACGACTCGAAGGCCGCCACCGCCGAGACCGGATAGCCCGGCAGACCGATCACCGGCTTACCGCCGATGGTCCCCAGGACGGTCGGCTTGCCGGGCATGATCGTCACGCCGTGGACCAGGACCTCCCCCAGTTCGGCCACGGCTGCGGCGGTGTAGTCCCGGCTCCCGGCCGAGGCCCCGGCGTTGACGATCACCACGTCCGCCGGGCCGGCCGCGGCCCGGCCCAGGACCGTTAAAATCGTCTCGTAATCATCGGGCACCGGCTCGTGAACCAGGGGAGCGGCGCCGGCCCGGGCGACCAGGCCGGCCAGGATCCGGCCGTTGAACTCGACGATCTGGCCCGGCTGGGGCTTTTGAGCTCTGGCCCGCTCGGGGGTGATCAGTTCCGAGCCGGTGGGGATGATCGTCACCCGCGGCCGGGCCTTGACCGGGACGTGGAAAACGCCGCCGGCGATCAGCGCCCCGACGTCATAGGGACCGATCAGGTGGTTCGAGGGCAGGATCAGTTCGCTTTTCACCAGGTCCTCGCCCACCTTGCGCACGTGCTGCCAGGGAGGGGCCGGCTTCTCGACGAGAATCGCCTCCCGGCCGTCGGCGACCACGTTCTCGATCATGACCACGCTGTCGGCGTCGGGCGGCAGGAGTTGACCGGTGTTGATCGGCACGGCCTCTCGGCCGATCTCCAGTCTCACCGGCCGGTCCGGATGGGCGCCGTAGGTTCGGCGGGCCAGGACGGCGTACCCGTCCATGGCCGCGCAGTGGAACGACGGCGACGAGGCCCGGGCGAAGATCGGTTCGGCCGTCACCCGGTCCAGGGCGGTTTCGGTGGGGACGCTTTCTTCGGCCAGGACGCCTCCCAGGTCGAAGCGCGACAGGAAAAGGTCGAGCGCCTCGGCCCGGTCCTTCATCTTGAGATAGACGTGCCGCTGATGAATCGGTTTGGTCATGGCCTTCTCACTCGAAGGGGTACACCTCGACCTCTTCCCCCTCCATCAAGCCCTCGTCGTGGAGCG
>JAHJDS010000482.1 GCA_018812395.1 Pseudomonadota bacterium | reverse complement strand
TGAGTTCGGCCAGGTCGAGGCTCAAATCCGCGATTCCCAAAAAGAGGTGGATCAGCAACAAGTCCACCTCCGGGTCGTCCAGCACCGCCTCGAGGGCCGCGGCCACCGCTTCCTGGGGTCCCCGGAGGTCCATGGACGGCCACAAATCCACCGGATTTTCCGGGGCCTGCCAGGGCGGGAAGACCTCGGCCAGGGCCCGCCGGGTATCCTCGGTCAACTCGGCCAATCGCAGATCGCCCTTTTCCAGCAGATCGCAAGACAGGATGCCGGCCCCGCCGCTGAAGGCCAGGACCGCCACCCGGGCCCGGGGCGGTAAATCGGACAAAAGGGCCAGGGTCTGGGCCAGGGCCATCATCTGGTGGAAGTCGTCGGCCAACTCGACCCCGGCCCCCTGGAGCAGGCCCCTGGTCAGCCGGGCGTCCCCGGCCAGCGAGGCGGTGTGGCTGACGGCCGCCCGGGCCCCGGAGGCGCTCTGGCCGCTTTTGAGGACGACGATCGGCTTGCCGGCCCGGGAGGCCAGCTCGATGAACCGGCGGCCGCGCTTGAAGGCCTCCAGATACATGACCACGGCCTCGGTCTGCGGGTCGTCGAGCAGGTATTCGAGCAGGTCGCACTCGTCCACGTCCACCATGTTGCCGATGGAGCAGGCCTTGGCAAAGGCCACCCGCAGCCGCTCGGCCACCTCCGCCTGAAACCCGGCCGACAGCATCCCGCTCTGGACGACCAGGGAGACCCGTCCCCCCGGCAGCAGGGCCCGGGCGATGAGCGGGCTCATGAAGCTGAACACCTTGCCGCCCGGCACGTCGACCAGCCCCATGCAGTTGGGGCCCCACAGTCGCATCCCCGCCGCCCGGGCGACACTCAGGCACTCGTCCTGGAGGCGTTGGCCCTGGGGGCCGGTCTCGGCGAACCCGGCGCTCTGGATCATCACCCCCTTGACCCCCTTGGCCGCGCAATCCCGGAGGACGTCGGGCAACCGCGGGGCCGGGACGAGGACGATGGCCAGGTCGATCGGGTCCTCGATCAGGGAGACCGTGGGGTAGCACTTCAGTCCGGACAGGGTTTCGTGTCCGGGATTGACCGGAAAGACCTGGCCCTGGTATCCGTCCAGCAGATTGGCCAGCAGGTTGGCCCCGGTCCGGTGGGTGCTGGCCCCGACGACGGCCACGGCGGCGGGGTTGAAGAAGCAGTCCATGGCGACTCTACTCTCAGGTTCATTAAAGAAACGGCCCGGGCCGTCCCCGCTCCGGACGGCCGCGTCCGATCTCCTGGAAGGCGATTGCGCCTGACGCCGGCCTCAATGGGACAAAAAAATATATATCACACCCGCGGTCAGGAGCGCCGCCAGGATGAGCAAGCGCCCGGCCCAGGCCAGACGCCTTCGCCTCCGGCCGGACCCCGGCCCGTTCTGGTACGGCGCTCCGTCCAGGCCGGGTAACGCGGCGCTCAGGAGACCATCCACCTTTCGCTCGACGTCGGCCGTGTTGTTGGGATCCATCCGGGACGTCTCCTGAAAACGCCGGTCAAACACCGCCCCCAGACAGAGGATGATCCCCGCGACTACGCACAGCACGGCCGCCCCGAACAGGGCCAGCGCCAGGATCGGCGGATCGATCGCCGTCTTGCCCGGCCGAGCGACCACCAGGCCGACGGTTTTGGCCGCCCGGCCCACCAGGGCCATCAGCACGGCGAAGACGACCATGTAGCCGGCCGCCAGCAGGAATATCTTGACGAATACGCGGCGGGCGACCCGAATCTGCCCTTCGAGCTGATCCCGGTTCATTTCCATCACCCGCCGCGTGACCTGGCCCATATCTCTCCTCCCGTCAAACCGCATCGGGCTCAATCGCCGACCCGGGCCCCGCCACGAGGGCCGCATCGGTTTCCTGGCCGGCGTCAGCGTTTCAACGCCTCCTGGCCGGCCTTGATCAGCCGGATCAGCTCGATCATCCGGTCGACCAGCACCCGGGCCGACACCAGACCGTAGTTGTCCTCGAGGGCCATGTGCCGCGGCTCCTTCTCGAAGACACCCATCCCGTTCCGGGTGGCATAGGCCCCGGCCCCGAGATGGTACAGCCCGCTGACGGCCAGGATCATCTGGTGGGTCAGGCAGAAGACGTCGATCCCGGCCAGGGTGGTTTCCAGGCCGGCGCCCCGGAAAAAGGAGATCGCCAGGGCGCCGCCGACCTTGTTCTTGAGCGGAAAGCGGTAGATTTTGCCGTGGACAAAGGCCCGGGTGCGGTCCATCAGGTCGGCCAGGGCCCCGGACATGCGGCCGAAGTGGGCCGGCGAGGCCAGGATGACGCCGTCCGCCGCCAGGAGCCGGGCATAGATGTCGCCCATGTCGTCCTGCTGGGCGCAGGGCCGGTCCGGGGTCTGGTTCTTGATACACCAGTTGCAGTGGAGGCAGGGGCCGATTTGCTTGTCGGCCAGGGTGATGGTCTCGGTCTCGACGCCTTCTTGCCCCTGGGCGTGGGACAGGGCCTCGGCCAGGTAGGCCTCCAGGTTGCCCTCTTGCACGCGGCTGCCGGAGACTCCGACGATCTTAATCATGGTCCGTCCTTGTCCTGAAATCTGAAGGGGCTAACCGTGATGCAGGGCCCGGTCGATGATTTCCTGCTTCATGGCCGGCGACAGGTCGTTGAAGTAGGCGCTGTATCCCGAGACCCGCACCAGCAGCCCGGGGTGTTTTTCGGGGTGATCCCGGGCCTCGAGCAACACGGACGGGTCGAGCACGTTCACCTGGACCTGCATCCCGCCGCCGTCAAAGTAGCCTCTGACCAGTCCGGCCAGGGCCTGGACGCCCTCGGGCCCGGCCAGGGACGAGCCGTCGATCTTGAGGTTCAGGTTGATCCCGTTTCTGGCCCTGGCCTGGAGGTCCAGTTTGGCGATTGAATTCAACGTGGCGGTCGGCCCCAGTCTCTCCTGCCCGTTGGCGGGCGACAGTCCGTTGGACAGGGGCAGGCCGCCCAGTCGGCCGTTGGGCAGGGCGCCGGTCTTCTCGCCAAAGGCGACGTGGGAGGTGACCGAGTAATAGCCGGCCCAGTACGATCCGCCCCGGGTGTTGGTGTGCCGGGACAGGGCCTCGGCAAAGGAGCCGATGACCAGATCGGCGTATCGATCCGCGTCTGAGTCGTCGTTGCCGAACTTGGGCGCGCCCAGGAGCAGGGCGCGGAGGGGCCGATGCCCCCTGAAATCGTCCTTCAGCGCCCGGATCAGCGTCGCCAGGTCACAGGCGCCCCGCTTGAACACGACCTCTTCGATGGCCGCCAGGCTGTCGGCCACGTCGGCCACGCCGACCCCCTGGACGCCGCTGCCGTTGTACATCGCCCCGCCGGAGCTGGCATCGATGCCCGATTCGAGGCAGCCCTGGAGCAGCATCGAGGTCAACGGCGTGGGGTGCAGGACGGCGTTGGCCCGCTCGATGGCCTGCAGGTCATCGAGCAGGTACTTGACCATCCAATCGACCTGGGCCAGGTAGAGGTCGATGACATCGTCCATGGTGCGGCAGTCGGCCGGCGGCGACGTCGCGGCCCCGCCCCTTTTCAGGCCGAGGGCCCATTCCAGGCACAGGGCCAGATTGACCAGGGCGGCGTCGGTCGAGCCGAAGGTCAGGCCGCAGGCCACGGGCTCGACGCAGCCCACGGGCGAGTAGTCCCGGGCGTGCTCCAGAGCTGTGCCGCGGCCGACGAGGGTGGGCACCACCACCTCGTCGTTCATCAGCGCCGGGGCGCCCGACCCGTCGCGCAGCATCCGGGCCACCCGCTCGACGTACGGCCTCGGGCTGTGGCGGTGGATCCGGGCGTGGTAATTGGGCTGCCGCATCCGCAGGTGGTCCATGGCGTCGAGAAACATCCAGGTCAGCTCGTTGGTGGCGTCCTGCCCTTGGGCGTCCATGCCGCCGACGACCACCACCTGGCCGCTGAACAGGCCGCCGTGGAACCGGGTGGCCCGCCGGGAGAAGACCGGGATGATCTCGCTCATCTTGACCGTGAAGCATCCGACCAGCTCCCGGGCCTGGTCCGGGGTGATCCGCCCGGCCTCGACGTCGGCCCGGTAATAGGGGTACAGGACCTGATCCAGCCTCCCCGGCGAGACGGCGTTGTCCAGGCTTTCGAGGTTCAAAGCGATCTGGGCGAACAGGATCGACTGAAAGGCCTCGGCCAGGGTACGAGCCGGCCGGCCGGGCACCCACTCGCACCGCTCGGCGATGGCTTCCAGTTCCGCCCGCCGGGCCGGATCGTTCTGTTCCGACGCCAGCCGCCGGGCAACCCCGGCGTAGACGCCGGCCATGTCCTCCAGACCCTGGCAGACGATCTCCACGGCGCGATAGAATTGCCTGGCCCCGTCGTTGTCCGTCTCGGCCCCCTTGCGCCGGGCCTCATCGGCCAGGCTCCGGGTGCCGCGCTCGAGAAGCGTCTGGTAGTCGGGCACGAAGTGCGACACGCCGGCCGATTCGTTGATCAAATAGCGCTTGCCACCCAATTGCCCGACGATGAACCTGAGCGCCCGCCAGAAGGGAAAGGCCTTTCTCGCGAGAAACCGGTTGGCCCAAAAGGGGAAGACTTTGAGGCCCAGGGCCAGGCCGTCCCGGGCCGTGATTTTCAGTGGATTGACGCCCCGGCCCTTGAAGGCCAGCAGGTCCTCGAGCATGGCCACGCCGTGCAGCTCCGGGAAGATCGATCCGCCGACCCGTTTCGAGCTGAAACAGCCGACCAACAGTTCGTCGTCGTAGATCGTCGCCGTTTTCCCGATCAGGACGCGGCTCAGGGCTTCGGCCTTGGCCACGGCCGTCGGTTTTTTTCGATTAATCTTTTTCCGAAAGTAGCGCGTCACCAGGAGCGCCCGCTCGGCGCAGACCTCGGGGGCGGCCGCCTGAACCGCGCCGCGCAGCCGCCAGACGCGCTCGGAAAAGGTTTTTCGTCCTCTGTCGATCGGCGCGCCCTGAACGTTTGCCTGATCGTGGTGTACCGCCAGGCCCAATTCCTCGAAGCGCCGGGCCGCCGTGCGCAGGGCCTCCCGGGCGTCGGCGCTCGACAGGCCCAGTGCGGGCTGGTCGCTGTCGAGGCGCCCGATCTTGGCCTCTCCGCCCTGGTGATAGCGCAGCAGACTGATCGAGTCCTGGCCCAGGCCTTTGAGCAGCTCGGCGATACCCTCAAGGCTTTGGGGGGAGTCGTTTAGTCCGGGGACGATGGGCATCCGAAACTGAACCTGGGCCCCGGCCTCGACCAGCCGGGCGGCGTTGGCGATGATGGCGTCGTCCGTCCGTCCGGTCAGTGCCCGGTGTCGGCCGTTTCCCCGGCCCTTGAGATCGAAGTAGAACCGGTCCACCAGGGGCATGACCCGCTCGAAGGCACTCCAGGGCGCCGCGCCGCTGGTCTCGACGACCGTGTTCAGGCCCGCCTCTTGGCAGAGGGCCAGCAGCGCCGCCGCCCCGTCGGCCTGCAGGAGCGGCTCGCCGCCGGACAGGGTCACGCCGCCGCCGGTGGCGTCGTAGTACCGCCGGTCCGCCAGGATGTTCTGGAAAATTACGTTAGGCGTCTGGCTCCGACCCACCAGCCGGAGCGCCTGGTTGGGGCAGACCCGGGCGCATTGGCCGCAGGCGTCGCACCGGGACCAATCGATCCGTTGCTCACCCGCCTGGATGGCCCCCCGGGGGCAGGCCCGGGCGCAGGTCAGGCACCCGGCGCAGCGGTCGAGGTAAAAGGCCATCTCCGGTTCGGCCCGCAAGGACTCGGGGTTCTGGCACCACCTGCACCGCAAGGGACAGCCCTTGAGAAAGACCACGGTCCGAATGCCCGGCCCGTCGTGGACGCAGAACCTCTGGAGGTCGAAGGTCAGCAGATGGCTGGGATCGGTGTGCATGGCTTCACCCTCCCGTCAAAGTCGTCGGGCCGTGCCCGGTCCGAGGACTGTCTCAAACATACCGCCTCGACCGCGAAAATCAAAGTCCCCTACAATCCCATGAACTGGGCGGCGATACCGCGCATGATCTCGTTGGTCCCGGCGAAGATGGTCATCACCCGCAGATCGCGCCAGTAGCGGGCCACCGGGTACTCCTCGCAGTAGCCGTAGCCGCCGTGGAGCTGGACGCAGCCGTCGGCCACCCGGTTGGCCATCTCGGTGATCCAGGCCTTGGCCATCGAGCACTCGACGGGCAGTGATTTGCCTTCCAGGTGATCGGCGATCAGCTTGTCCAGAAAAGTCCGGCCCAGCTTGATCTCGGTGGCCATGTCCACGATCTTGAACCGATTGTGCTGGAATTTCGAGATCGGTCTGCCAAAGGCCGTTCGACTCTTGCAGTAGTCGATGGTCATCTCCAGGACGTACTCGGCCGCGGCCTGGGCCCCGATGGCGCAGACGAGCCGCTCCTGCTGCAGCTTCTGCATCAGCATCATGAACCCGGCGCCCTTTTGGCCCAGACGGTTGGCCGCCGGGACGCGGCAGTCCTCGAAAAACAGTTCAGCCGTGTCCTGGCTGTGCCACCCGACCTTTTCGATCTTTTTGCCCTTGACAAAGCCCGGCGTATCGGCCTCGACGACGTACAGGTCGATGGCCGAGTGCGCGTCCGGCGCGGCCGGGTCCTTGGCGGCGACGACGCATAGATCGCAGATGATGCCGTTGCTGATAAAGGTCTTTTGGCCGTTGATGACGACCTCGTCGCCGTCCTCGACCGCCGTGGTCCGGATCGAGGCCAGATCGCTGCCGGTGCCCGGTTCGGTCATGGCGATGGCGGTCACGATCTCGCCGCTGACGCATCCGGGCAGGTACTGATGCTTGATCTCTTCCGAGCCGAAGGCGGTGATGTAGGGCACGACCACGTCGCTGTGCAGGGGCGCCACCAGGCCGAAGTGCCTGGTCCGGGCCAGCTCCTCGGTGACGATGACCGAGTACAAAAAATCCGCCCCCAAACCGCCGTACTCCTCGGGCACGTCCATGGCTAGATAGCCCTGCTCGCCCATCTTGCGCCAGACGTCCCGGGACACGATCCCGGCCTTCTCCCACTCGTCCACAAAGGGGATGACCTCCTTGGCCAGAAATTTTCGGAAAGCGTCCCGAAAGATGCGGTGTTCCTCGGTATAGTTCAAAATTTCCATGGACGGCGCTCCATTGTCCGGTTGATTGGTCAGGCTCAGGCGCCCTTGAATTTGCCGGGGCGCTTCTCCAGATAGGCGGACACGGCCTCGCCGATGTCCGCCGAGGGGATGATCATGCACGAGCGGGCGGCGTTGTATTCCAGCGACTCGTCCAGCGTCGCCTCCTCGTCAAAGGTGAGGACCTGCTTGGCCCCCTGGACCGCCAGCGGCGGGTTGGCGGCGATCTCCTCGGCCATTTCCCGGGCCGCCCGGACCAGGGCCTCCTGGTCGGGATAGACCTCGTTCACCAGGTTGATGGCCTTCGCTTTTGCGGCGTCGAACCGGTGGCCCCTAAAGGATATCTCCCGGGCGTGACCCCGGCCCACAATCCTGGTCAGCCGCTGCAGGCCGCCCATGTCCATAATGACGCCCAGCTTGACCTCGGGCAGGGCGAAGACCGCGTCGGCCGAGCAGAGCCGGATGTCGGCGCAGACCGCCAGTTCCAGGCCGACGCCCAGGCAATGGCGGTGGATCACGGCCATCGTCGGCTTGGACAGGTTTTCCAGGCGGGTGTGAAAGGCCTGGCCCTTGATTATCTCGCCGTAGAGGTCCACCTTTTGGGCCGCGCTCGGCCGGCCGATCATGGCCGCGAACAGATCGTTGCCCGGGCTCAGGTCGATGCCGGCGCAGAAGCACTTGCCCGATCCTTGGATCAGGATCACCCGCGCCTCCGGGTCCTCCGCCGCCGCCTGGACCGCTTCGTCCAGGTCCCGCCACAGGGCGAGGGTCACGGCGTTTCGTTTGTCGGGACGATTGAGGGTAATGAACCCCAAAAAACCTTCCCGGGTGTAGGTCACCAGTTTATCGTCGGACATGGCCGGCTCCCCCTAGCTCGATATCCCCAGCATCCGGCGGGCCTCGGCCGGCGAGGCCGGCTCCTGGCCCACCTCCCGAACGATCTTGACCAGGGCGTCCACCAGTTGACCGTTGTCAACGGCACGGTCGCCGCCCGGCAGGTACAGGGTGTCCTCGAGGCCGGTGCGGACGTTGCCGCCCAGTTCGACGCCTCGGCGGTGGAGGTCCCAGATGTCCCACTTGCCGCCCCGGGCGCCGATGGCGATGATCTGCCAGTGCGAGTTCGGCGGCAGCTCCTCGACCAGGATGGGCAGCAGGTCGGGATTGCCCGGCATACCGCTGTCCACGCCCATGACGAACGAGAAGTGGGGGTCGCCCCTAAACATGCCGTTTTGCTGGTACATGCCCACGCTGCGGACGATGCCCGTGTCGAAACACTCGAATTCGGGGATGATGTCGTGGGCCGTCATCACCTCCAGGAAACGGTTGATCTTGGCCGGCAGGTTGTCGAACAGCAGCGGCGGCCAGGCCCAGGCCCCGTCTTTCTTGATCTTGAGGTAATTGAGCGAACCGGCGTTGCAGGCGGCCATTTCGGGATCGTAGGTCGCCAGGCAGGCCAAGGGGCCGTCGATGTCGTCGCCCAGGGCGCCGGTGGACATGTTGATGATGATCTCGGGCACGGCCGCCTTGACCGCCTTCAGAATTTTTCCGACCGGCTCGAGGTCCCAGGTCCACATCTTGCCCATGCCCGGCCGCTGGTCGCGGAAGTGGCAGTGGACGATCGAGGCCCCCGCATCAAAGGCCTGCCTGGCGGCCCGGGCCATTTCCTCCGGCGTGACGGGCACGTTGAATTTTTCGGGATCGGTCAGGATGCCGGTCAGGGCGCAGGTGACCACCACTTTGTCAGTCATACGTAGCCTCCTCGGGCGTGGGCGTTATTCATCGTCTTCGTCGTCGTCATCGGGCACGAACCTCTTGATGAAATCCGTGGTGAACTCGCCCGCCACAAAGGCCGGGTCGTCCATGATCCGGCGATGGAGCGGAATGGTCGTCTTCAGGGGGCCGATGCCGAACTCGCCTAAAGCCCGCTTCATCACGGCGATGGCTTCCCGGCGGGTCAGATCAAAGGCGATCAGCTTGGCCAGCAGCGAATCGTAGTAGATCGGCAGTTCGTAACCCTGGTACAAATGGGTGTCCAGACGCACGCCCCGGCCGCCGGGCGGGCGGTAGAGGTCGACCGTTCCCGGCGAGGGCGCGAAAAACCGGTCGGGGTCCTCGGCGTTGATCCGGCACTCGATGGCCCAGCCCCGGGGTTCCAGGTCGTCGAAGCCGTATTCCAGCCGGCCGCCGTCGGCCAGCCGGATCTGTTCCTTGACCAGGTCCAGGCCTAAGACCAGTTCCGTGACCGGGTGCTCGACCTGGATCCGGGCGTTGAGTTCGATGAAGTAGAATTTTTCGTCCGCGTCCACCAGGAACTCGACCGTGCCGGCGTTCTGGTAACCCATGGCCCGGGCCGCGGCCACGGCCGCCTCGCCCATGGCGCTCCGGAGGGCCGGGGTCAGGTGCGGCGACGGCGCCTCCTCGATGAGCTTCTGGTATCGGCGCTGGATGGTGCATTCCCGCTCACCCAGATGGATGGTCCGGCCATGGGCGTCGGCCAGGACCTGGAATTCGATGTGGCGCGGCCCCTCGATATACTTTTCGAGGTAGAGTTCGTCATCGCCAAAAGCGGCCCGAGCCTCTGATTTGGCCACCATGAATTCCTCGATCAGCCCGGATTCATCCCGGCAGACCCGGATGCCCCGGCCGCCGCCCCCGGCCGAGGCCTTGATCATGACCGGATAACCGATCAGGGCGGCCGCCCGCCGGGCCCCGTCCGGATCAACCACCCCGCCCGGGCTGCTGGGGACCACCGGCACGCCGGCCTCGGCCACGATCCGCTTGGCCCTGGCCTTGTCCCCGGCCAGACTGAGCGCCTCGGGTCCGGGACCGATGAACACCAGGCCCGCCCCTTGACAGGCCTCGGCGAAGGCCGCGTTTTCGGCCAGGTAGCCGTAACCGGGATGGAGCGCGTCCGCCCCCGTCTGACGGGCCGCGTCCAGGATGGCCTCGACGTTCAGATAGCTCTTGGCGCTGGGCGGCGGGCCGATCAACACCCGCTCGGCCGCGGCCTCGAGATGCAGGCAGTTCTCGTCGGCCTCGGAAAAGACGGCCACCCCGGCGAGGCCCAACTCCTTCAGGGCCCGCAGCACCCGCAGGGCGATCTCGCCCCGGTTGGCCACCAGCATTTTTCGGATCATCGAACTTCCGGCTCGATCCGGTCGGCCGCCGATACCTTCCGGATCATCAACCGTCCTTCTCGATGACGAACATCAGATCGTCGTCCTTGAGCGGGGCCTCGTTTTGGGCGGCGATCTCGACGATCTTCCCCGCGGCCGGCGACTTGACCTTCTGAAAGACCTTCATCGTCTCCAGCAGGGCAAGGACCTGCTTCTTCTTGACCGTGTCCCCCAGCTCTACATAGGCCGGTTGGTCGGGCGCCGGTTGGCGAAAAAAGACGCCGGACATGGGGGCCCGGACTTCGATCCGATTTTCCGCAGCGCTCATCAGGTTCTCACTCCTCATCAGGTCGGACTGCAACCGTGGGCCTTGGCCCGCCGGGGCAAGGTCTTTCTTTTCCCTCGGGTCACGGCCAGGGCCTCGATAATCTTGATCCGGGAATCTCGAGGGTCGATGATCTCGTCCACCACCTGGGCGGTCCAGCTGCGGGCCGCCTCGAAGACGTCCACCTCCTCCCGGGCCCGGTTGAGGTAGCCTTCATAGGCGTCGTCCTCGACGCCCAGACCAGGGACCCGGCGCAGATCGATCGAGGACGCCTCGACCGCGTATCCGGCCAGGGGCCAGGCGTAGCTGACGTCGACCCCCATCCCCTTGACCATGCCCATGACGATGCCGCCGGCGTCGGCCGCGGCCCGGCGCAGCACCAGGCTGATCTTGGGGACAATGCTGGTGGCGTAGAGGTCGACCACCTTGGCCAGGTGCCGGATCAGCCCCAGGGCCTCCTGGTCCTCGCCCGGCACCACCGCCGGGGTGTCCACCAGGGTGACCAGGGGGATGCGGTAGGCGTCGCAAATTTCGATGAACCGGTACAGCTTGTCGCAGGCGTCGATGTCCAGGCCGCCGGGCCGGGCCGGGTTGTTGGCGGCCAGGCCCGTCACCCGACCGTCGAACCGGGCGAAACAGGTCACGATCTGCTCGGCGTAATCGGCCTTGATCTCGAAGTATTCGCCGTCGTCCACCAGGCACTCGATCACCCGGCGCACGTCATAGGGGGCGTCGTCATCGTCGGGGACGATCCGGTACAACTCCGGGGTTCGGCGGACCGGGTCGTCGGTCGGAATTTTGCGGGGCGGCTCCTCCCAACAGTTCTGGGGGAGGTAGCCCAGGAGCCGGCGGGCCAGGATGATGGATTGTTCGTCGTCGTCACCCACCGCGTCGCAGGTGCCGCTGTACATCATGTGGTAGTCGGCCCCGCCCACGTCGTCGCCGATTTTCTCCGAGGTGGCCGCCTGGGTCATCCGCGGTCCGCCCAGCCAGAGGTGGGCCGTGCCGCGGCTCATGAGCAGGAAGTCGCACAGGGTCGGGCAGTAGGCCTGGCCGGCGATGCAGGGGCCCATCAGCACGTTGATCTGGGGGATCAGCCCCGAGTACCGCGATTGCAGGGCGAACCACCAGTCGATGCCGGCCCCGGGCACGTCCCTGTATCCGAGCCGGCCGCCCGAGGAATCCAGGAGCCAGACCATGGGAATGCCCCAGTCGGCGGCCAGCTCCAGCAACTTGATGAACTTGAAGCCGTGCTGGACCCCCAGCGATCCGCCCAGCACGGTGAAGTCGCTGGCGTAGACCGCCGCCGGGCGGCCGTCCACCTCGGCCGTGCCGACCACCGCACCGTCGCCCGGGGCGTCGGTCTCCCGGCCGTCGATCCGTCGGCCGGTGGTGTTGACGCACGAGCCCAGCTCGCGGAAGGTGCCGGGGTCGACCAGGAGGTCGATCCTCTCCCGGGCGGTCAGCTTGCCCCGGGCGTGCTGGCGCTCGACGTGCTTTTCCCCGCCGCCGGCCAGGTTTTTCTCCCGGATCGCCTTCAACCGGGCCAGGGCCTCTTGCATGCGCTCTCCCAACTGTTGGCTCTCCCGTTTACGCCGGCTTGATCGAGCGTCGCTTGGCCGGCAGGTCTTCGTGTTTGTCCCGCAAGGACTCGATGGCCCGGACGATCCGCGGCCGGGTGTCCCGCGGGTCGATCACCTCGTGGGCGGTGTAATAGGTCGTCCAGTGCCGGGCCAAATTCAGCACCGCGAACTGCTCCTTGAGCATACTCAGCAGGGCGTTGTAGGTCTGATCAAAGGCGCCCGCCTCCTTGGCCGCGGCCAGCTCCTTGTGGAACACGGCGTGGACCACGGTCTCCGGCCCGGTGGGGGCGAACTCGACCGTGGGCCAGGCATAGACGTAATCAGGGAACATCTTGGAACAGCCCATGACGATGTTGGCCCCGCCGTAGGACCGCCGCAGGACCATGGTCACCTTGGGGCCGGTGACGTGGGAGTAGGAGTGCAGCAGCTTCGCCCCGTGGCGGATCACCCCCTGGCGCTCCCAGCGGTCGCCCGGCGGAAAGGCCGTGGTGTCCACGATATTGACCATCGGGATGTTGAAGCAGTCCAAGAAATTCATGAACCGGTCGTACTTGTCCGAGGAGTCCGGCTCGAGGATGCCGGACAGCTCGTCGGGATTGTTGGCGACGATCCCGGCCGCGTGCCCGCCGAAGCGGGCGAAGCCGATCACCAGGTTGGGGGCGTAGTCCGCCTTGAGTTCAAAGAACCGGCCCTCGTCCACGATCAGGTCGATGACCTCGTGGACGTCGTAGGTGAACTTGGGATCGTCGGGCAGGACGTCCAGCAGACCCTCTTCCCGGCGGTCCCAGGGGTCATTGGTGGCCACAGAGGGCGGCCGGTCCCAGCAGCTTGTGGGCAAGAACTCGAGCAGGGTCTTGGCCTGGGCGATGGCGTCCTCGTCGTCCTCGGCGATCAAATCGACTTGGCCGGCTTTTTCCATATGGAACTCGGCCCGGCCGGCGTCGTCCGACTCGAGGTCGCCCCCCAGCCACAAAAAACCCGACTTGGCACTCATGATCAAGAAATCAGACAAGACGGGAACGGTCGCCAATAGGCCGACGCAGGGTCCCAGCAGCAGGGCGATGCGGGGAATCACGCCCGAGTATTGGGCGTAATTCCTGAGAAACGTGGCCACCCCGTTGAGGCCGCT
>JAHJDS010000481.1 GCA_018812395.1 Pseudomonadota bacterium | reverse complement strand
GCTCCAGCTGAAGCAGGAGAGCGGCCAGGTCACGGTGGTGACCATCACCGAGGTGGCCGACGCCCAGGTGACCCTGGACGCCAACCATCCCCTGGCCGGCCAAGACCTGACCTTCGAGGTCGAACTGGTGGCCATCGTCTAGACGGCCGCCGGCCAAGGCCGGTCCCGGATCGGCGTGGCCGCCCCGACGGGCGACGAGAGTTCGTCGGCCGTTCGAGAGCCCCGCCCGTGAATCGACCAATCAGGCGAGGGTCGCCAGACACCGCCATCCATCCCGAGTCAAGCGCGGCCCCAATGGCGGGCTGGCCAATGTGGCTCACCGCGAATCAACAGCAGCCACGGCCGCATCAGCGCCTCGTCCCGAACCCTCATGAATAACCCGGGCGGGGGGGGGGGGGCGAATCGGTTCATCCCCGAGGTGACCCCCGGCGGGTTTACCGGCGGACATCTCGGGCGACCGCTAATTGATTTTAAATTAAACTAATTGGTTTTTAAAACATAACTCGGCGAACTCCCGCAACTCGGCCTCTGTCCGGTCGGACAGGCCCAGCGAGCGCACCAGACGCGACCGGACCAGGCCCACGACCTCCCAGCCGCGCATGGTCGGACCAAGCAGCGTCTCCCGACGGTCCGCCCCGGTCCGCCGGGCCAAATACCCCTTGGCCACCAGGGAATCGGCGGTCAGCGACACCGAGGGCCGGGACAGGCCCATCTCGCGGGCCAGATCCTTCATGGGGCGCCCCTCGGCCAGGGCCGCGGCCAGCAAGAGCCGGGCCTCGGGCCGACTCAGGTCCGGCGGCCGGGCCTCCAGGGCCTCTCTCAGGGCCAGATGGTAGCCCTCGACCAGTCGTTCGATGGCCCCCAGGGCGCGGTCGATCACTTCCCGGTCCATAGCCCGAGATTAACTCACTATAATTTGAATGTCAAACTATTTAAAAACTATTTTATCTGAAACGCCCGGCCGGCCAGCTGACGGCCACGATAAAACAGACGTACCCGATACCCACCGGCCACGTCCGCGGACGTCAACCGGATCAAGACGTGCTGGACCTGACCCGCCAGGACCGTGACTTGGCCGGCCTGGTAGCGGTGGCGTCCGGTCCGATCCGTGGTCAGGGGCGGACCGTCGACGATGATCCGGATCGGCGTCGCGGCCGAGACTCCCCTCTTGAGCCTGAAACTCAGCCCGAACACGATCCCTGGTTTGAGGGGCACCACCGTGGACCGGAGATATGGCCGCCGCATCAAAGACACCTGGAGCATACCGGGGCCGCTCCGGGGCCAGGTGCCGCCCTCCATGGGCCGCAGGGTGTAGAGGCCGAATTCGACGACCTCGACGGCGACTTCGGCCGGACCCGCCTGGGCCCCGACAACCGTCATGACCAGTCCCATGACCATGGCCAGCGTCGCGCTCGCGCCTCTTCTCATGGTGCTCCCCCCCTGGTCCACGCCTCGTCTCCCGTTGGTCATCGGCCGACCTGGGTCGTCCGGGCCGCCGGACCCGCGCCCCTCCTCTTTTTGGACCACAGTCTTGTCAGGACGCTCCACAGCCCCCTCCGGGCCGGCGTCACGGCCGGTGGCTGGGGGGGCGGCCGGCGCGGCGCCGGCGCCGTGACCACCCGTCGGATGGCCTCGATGTTTTGCTCGATCACGGCCCGGCCCGCGGCGTAGACCTCCTCCACGGCCCGGAAGTCGGACCAGTGGATGTCGCCCACCTCGGGAACCAGCACCAGGTCGGCCGCCCGGTTCTTGAATCGTCTCAGTTCATTCCCCTGGATTTCGTCCGCCCGAAAGATGTACTCCAAGGCGCTCAGTCCGGTCGTGAGCCCGGTCAGTTTCTTTTCCACGTCCACGGCCACCACCCGGGTGGCGCCCAAGGCGATGGCCGACTCGATAGGCACCAGGCTGACCACTCCGCCGTCCATCAGCAGCCGGCCGCCCAGTTCCACCGGGGCCATGAACACCGGCATGGACATGCTGGCCAGGATCGCCTCCCGGATCGGCCCCTGATTCAGGGTCACCGCCTGGCCGCTGCCCAGGTCCGTGGCCACGACGGCAAAGGGCACCCGGGTGTCCTCGAGGTATCCCTCCTCGATGAAGAATTCGACCACGTCTCGAATGACATCCAGCGACAGGACCGACGGCCGGGTCAGGACCCGACCCTGCATGTAGGCCCGCTGGACGAAGTACCTGGCCCGCTGGGCCAGGCCGCCCCGTTCCTCGGCGGGCTGGATGAACTCGACCTTGGTCCGGCGATAGAGGTCGCTGACCAGAAATTGTTGCAGCCGAGCCCAGCCGCCGTCACCTTCCGGCCGCCGGGCATAGACCGCCCCGACCACGGCCCCCATGCTGGTGCCCGTGATCAGCCCCGGCCTCAAACCGGCCTCTTCCAGGGCCTGAACGACGCCGATGTGGGCCACGCCCCGGGCGCCGCCGCCGCCCAGGGCCAGGGCATAGTCGGCCCCGCCGCTCGATCCGGGCCGTTGTCGGGTCATCACGGCCCCACCTCCGGGGCAAAAGTCCCGCCCGACCACGATACTCCCCGACCTACTTCATCCGCCGCCCGACCCACCGGCCGCGCATCGGGTTGTTGAACCCCTTGCCCCAGCGGCCCATGAAGTAGTTCCCGTCGGGCATCATCTTGAACTCGAAGTCGCCCCGGTACTCGTCCCGGTCGGCCGCGCCCTCGTACCACCGGCCGCGCAGGGACCGCCCTTGGGCCACGCCCTTGAGCCGGCCTTTGCGGTAGCCATAGGTCCCCGTGACCCGGGTTCCCTCCTGGGTCAGGGTCAGCACCCCGAAAGTGGTCCGCCACACCCCGGCCCAGGACACGGGTTTCGGCCCCGGTCCGGTGGCCGGCCGGGTCGCGGCCAGACCCGGTCCGACCAGCAGACAAACCACGGCCAAAACGACACCACCGCCTCGCCACACGTTCGCCATATCCCCATCTCCCGTCTTGTTTCCCGAATAATCTCCGACGCCATACGATACACCGCCCCCGGGTCGCCCGCAAGAGGGGCTTGATTTAACTCGCCGGCCTGGCCTACACTTCATCCCAGGGGAGAGACCGATTGAACGTCCCGGACCAAAAGACATCTGAGCGCCTGTTGGCCGAGGCCGGGGTGCCCGACCACATCGTGGCCCACTCGGCCCTGGTGGCCCGCCTGGCCCTGACCCTGGGCCGGGCCCTCAACCGGCACGGCCGGCGGTTCGACCTCGATCTGGTCCGGGCCGGGGGGCTGCTGCACGACATCGCCAAGATGGACGGTCTCGAGAACGGCGCCAATCACGCCCTGGTCGGCCACGAACGCCTCACCGCCCTGGGATACCCCGAGATCGGGGACATCTGCCTGACCCACGTGGTCATTGACCCGGACGCGCCGCTCAGCGAGGCCCATCTGATCAACTACGCCGACAAACGGGTCCGTCACCAGCAGGTGGTCAGTCTGGACCGGCGCTTCGAGGACCTGGCCGAACGATATGGCCAAGGCGACGCCGACCGGTTGGCCAGGATGCATCAAAACTTGCTCCGCAGCAAGCGCCTGGAGCAAAAAATCTTCGCCCTGCTGCCCTTTGAACCCCAGGATCTGGAGGCCGAGTCACGCCCATGGCCAAGCTGAAGGTGGCCGTCCTGTCCGGCGGCCGATCCCAGGAACGAGAGATTTCCCTCCAGAGCGGCCGGAACGTCCTGGCCGCCCTGGACCGCGGCAAGTACGAGGTCGTGTCCCTGGACCCGGCCACGGACCTGGGGACCCTGGTCGAGCTGGCCCCGGGGCTGGACGTGGCCCTGATCATGCTGCACGGCCGGTGGGGCGAGGACGGCACGGTCCAGGGCCTGCTGGACCTGCTGGACGTGCCCTATCAGTGCGCCGGGGCGGCCGGGTGCGTCGTGTCCATGGACAAAGTGATCAGCAAGGCCCTGTTCCGGGCGGCCGGCCTGCCGGTGATCGAGGACATGGTCGTTCGGGCCGGCCAGGAGGTGGACTCGGCCGCGGTGTTCGGGGAGCTGGGTCCCCAGGTGGTGGTCAAGCCGGCCCGGGAAGGGTCCTCGCTGGGCATGAGCATGCCCCGGAGCGAGGCGGAACTGGAAACGGCCCTGGAAATCGCCTTGGCCAGCGACTCGACGGTGTTGATCGAGCGCCGGGTCATCGGCCGGGAGCTGACCGTGGCCGTGATCGGCAACCACGACCCCGTGGCCCTGCCCGTGGTCGAGATCACCCCCGGGGACGGGTACGAGTACTTCGACTACCGGGCCAAGTACATCTCCGGCGCCACCCACGAGGTCTGTCCGGCCCCCATCCCGGACGAACTGACCAGGCGGGTCCAGGAACTGGGCCTGGCCGCCCACCTGGCCCTGAATCTCACGGGGTATTCCCGAACCGACCTCATCCTGGACTCGGGCCGGGGTGATACGCCCTATCTGCTCGAGACCAACACCATCCCCGGCATGACCGAGACCTCGTTGTTACCCCAGGCCGCGGCCGTGGCCGGGATGGACATGGCGGCCCTGTTGGATCGGCTGATCGAGCTGGCCCTGGCCAGAAAAAAATAAATGGCCCTTCATGACGGCCGACTCGGGATTGTAGTGCCTCGCCTGTTCGACGAACATCAGTTGGAAAAACTGCTCAAGGCCGCCGACGTGGCCGAGGACGCGGTGGCCGACCACTTTCACCACAGTTCGAGCCACTGGGACCGCATCGGCCTGGAACTGGTCTCGGGCGAGCACCTGGCCGCCCACGAGATGTTGCCCCACGTCTTCGCCCAGGTGCTGTGCTACCTCGTCCAGAAGGAGGACGTCCGGCCCCAGGACCACTACCGCATCTGCGTCCAGGACCACAACATCCTCCGGGCCCTGGACGGCGAGGCCCGGGACATCTTCTTCCCGCTGTTGGTCTACGTCCTGACCCACGAGTTGATCCACGTGGTTCGCTTCACCCGCTTTTTGCAGCTCTACCAGGCCGACCCGGACCGCAAGGAAAGGGAGGAAATCACGGTCCACGGCCTGACCCACGAGATTCTCAACAAAAGAAACCTCGAGAACATGCCCCTGGTCCTCGAATTCTACGGCCATCACGCCCAGGCCCACCGCTGGCCCCGGGTGGTCCGGACCTGAAGGGTGAGGGCCGGCGAGGCCTTGTCCTCAACCGCTCGACGCCGCCTGATCAGTCGTTTTTGGTTAGATATTCGTGTCTTACCGACACAACATATTGCCAATGTGTCTTGCGAATCCGAGGCCGGCGGAGATCTACACAACACTCCACACAAAATGTTCTTGATTGGTGATGGTATTCCTCACCCGCCTTGATCGGGGTGTGGCACTCACTACATTTCATGGGCCCTGATCTGTCCGCGGAATTGACGGCCATGATGACGTTTCGTCCCCTGGGTGAGCGACCCCGGACGATCACGTTCGCCGGCTCCCGGCATCGGGAACATGGTAGCCCACCTGCCGGCCGAAGGTCAATCAAGGCTTCTCCATGTCAGGTGATGTCCGGCCACGGTCGCCCGTCCGGCCCCCCCCCAGGGAAGATCACGGTCAAGAAAATCGACACCAGATGACACCGGCCCCAGGGGGTGAGTCGGACCCGTGGGGCCGAAATCTTTAAGTAATTTGCAGACGTCCCAGGCTCCGCTTGCCCCGGAGGCGACCCGGACGCTACAATGCCTCCATGTCCTCCCTGGCCGATCAGTTGATGGAGATCCACGGTTCCCTGCTCGCCGCCTTTGGCCCCCGGAACTGGTGGCCCG
>JAHJDS010000480.1 GCA_018812395.1 Pseudomonadota bacterium | reverse complement strand
TCTACGACGGCCGAAAATTCGGACCCAACGTCAACCGACTGACCAGGAACGTCGACCGCGATCCCCTGGCGGCCACGCCGCTCCATCGCTACGTCCCCTGCCGGCTGGCCTCTATCTGACGCGGCTCGGCTTGAATCGGCCCGGGGAAGGCGACTATAATAAAGGCTGAGCCCATGGAGCGCCCTCCCCGTCTTTGGTCTCGTCACTTATTCGAGTCGTCATGCGCCAACGTGCCGTTGCAGTCTGCGTCTGTCTCCTCGTGATCATTCCGGCCTCCTCGGCCGCGGCCGCGGGGCCAAAACCGGGCTCGGCGGCCCACCGGCTGCTGGTCCGGGCCTGGTCCCTCCAGCGCCGGGCCGGGATCGAGTACGAGCGGGGCCGGGACCGGTCGGCCCATCGTCTTTACCGGCAAGGCCTTGGTTACTTGTACCGGTCCCGGGCCGCCAGTCGCACGGTCGGAAGACGCTTCGCCGAACTGAGACGTCGCTACGTCTTCGACGTCGTCATCCTGGCCCAGACCATCTTCACCCGGGGCCTGAAGTTGTACGACACCGGCCTCAAACCGGCCGGGTGTCACCTCATCGGCCGCAGCATGCGCCTGGGCCGGTTCGCCCAGGGATTGGCCGGCGGCCGGTACGGACGGATGTTCCGGCGTTTCTATTTCAGCGCGGCCGTGGACCTGAACTCGGTGGTCGGGCCGGCCCGACTGCCCGTGGTTCTGAAGAAGTGCGCCGCCACCGGGGCGGCCCGGTCCCGGATCGCCTCCTACTCCCGGGCCATCCGGCGCGGCCGGGCTCGGGGTCTGAAGCGGTCCCTGGGCGTGGCCTCGGACCCGAGCGGCTATCCGGTCCAAGGCAAGGTCCGCTGGCTGACCACCCGCAAACGGGCCTTTGTCCGGGCCGGCCTCAGCCGGGCCAAACGGCATTTGCCCCTGATCAAGCGCGTGTTCAAGGCCCATGGCATCCCGCCCGGCCTGGCCTACATGGCTTTGATCGAGAGCGGCTTCCATACCGGCCCGGTCTCCCGGGCCGGCGCCGTGGGCCTGTGGCAGTTCATGCCCCAAACGGCCCGCGACTACGGCCTCAAGGTCAACGCTAAGGTGGACGAGCGGCTCGACCCGGTCAAGTCGACCTATGCCGCGGCCCGGCACCTGCGGCACCTCTACCGGCGCTTCAAGGACTGGCCCCTGGCCGTGGCCGCCTACAACTGCGGCCAGGGCTGCGTCGAGTCGGCGATGAGGAGGACCGGCCGCCGGACCTACTGGCAACTGGCCGGGGCCCTGCCGCCCGAGACCAGGGAGTTCGTGGCCGCGGTCATGGCCGCCGGGATCGTGTCCCTCAACCGCAAATACCACGGTCTGTAAATGCTCCGTGGTTCGGCGGCCCTAAAAGAAGGTAGACGTGACGCCGGACAGGTCTAAGATAAATTCGGTCTTCTGGGCGTCTCTGTTGTGCGCCGCGGCCGTCGCCTGGCCGGCCCCGGCGGCCACCGGCGACCAGGAGGCAATCCAAAAGCTGGTCCGACGGTCCCGGCAAACCTATCGCCGGGCCCAGATCGCCTACTGGAACGGGTTTCCCAGGGCCGCCTTCCGCCTCTACCGGCAGAGCCTGGCCGGCCTGAAAAGGGCCAGGACCCTGGCCCCCGGCCGGTTCATTGACCGGTTCCGGCGCATCGACGCCGCCTTCTACCAGGACATGGTCAAGCTGTCCCAGGCCATGTTCGGCGTCGGGTCCGGCCACTACCAACAAGGGAAGGCCGCCTCGGCCTGCGGGCTTTTCTGGCGCTCTTTGAGGCTCGTCCGGTTCGCCGAGGAATTGAGCCGGAACCGCTACCAGACACGCTTCCGGCGGGTCTACTTCCGGATCGCCCAGGATTTCGGCCGGGTCATCCGGCCCCGGGATTTACCCAAAATCCTGACCGCCTGCACCGGCCGAATGAGGACCCACCTGGCCCTGGCCCGCCCCGCCCGCGTCAAACCTCGAACCCCCGCCCGCCGCCAGCCACTTAAAACCGGTCGTTTAAGCCCCCGGCCAAAAAGGGCCAGGGCCCTCCGCTTCGACCCTCGCCAGCCCTGGGTCAGACCGGTCCGGGGCAAAATCCGCTGGCTGACCGTCTACCGCCGGGGATTCCTCAAGCGGAGCCTCAAACGGGCCGAGCGTCATCTGCCCATGATCAGACGGGTCTTCAAGGCCTACGGCATCCCTAGATCCCTGGCCTACATGGCCCTCATCGAGAGCGGCTTCCGGACCTCGCCCACCTCCCGGGCCGGTGCTCGGGGGCTGTGGCAGTTCATTCCGTCCACCGCCAGGTCGTATGGCCTGCGGGTCAACCGGCGGGTGGACGATCGGCTGGACCCCGTCAAATCCACCTACGCCGCGGCCATGTTCCTGACCGACCTGTACAAAAAATTCAAGGACTGGCCCCTGGCCGTGGCC
>JAHJDS010000479.1 GCA_018812395.1 Pseudomonadota bacterium | reverse complement strand
TCGCCCGGGCGGCCGATCGGTCGCTGGTCGCGGCCTGGCGGGAGCGGCTGGGGGTGCCGCCCGGGGCCAAGGTGGTCCTGAGCGTGGCCCGGTTCTCGCCGGTCAGGCGGATGGACCTCTACCTGCCGAGCGTCATGGTCGATACCCTGCGGGCCCGGCCGGAGGCCTTCTTTGTGGTCGCCGGCGACGGCGTGGATTTCGACAAGATCAAACGACGGGTGGCCCGGGCCGGGCTGGAGACCCGGGTCAGGCTCCTGGGGGCGGTGCCGGCCGAGGAGGTATCGGCCCTTTACGCCCTGGCCGACGTCTTCCTGCTGCCGTCCTACACCGAGGGCTTTCCCCGGGTGCTGTTGGAAGCCATGGCCTTCGGCCGGCCGGTGGTGGCGACCGACGCCGGCGGGATCAGAGACATCGTGCCGCCCGAGCAGCTTCCCCTGGTGGTTGACAAGCGTCGCCCCGCTGCTCTGGCCCGAGCCCTGATCGCCGTGCTGGGCGACGACGCCCTGGCCGCCCGTTTGTCCGCGGCCAACCTGGCGCGGATCAAGGACTTTGACGTCGGCCCGGTGGCGGACATGTATTACGACGTCCTGTTCGGGGGCGGCGTTGCCTCCTAAGGTCATATCTTTTAACGACTCCTACGTCCCGGACATCGTTCGGCTGGACGCCGCCTGGCGGGCCGAGATGGGCGACGCCTTTTCCCACCAGGACTGGACCGAGGACCACTTCCGGCTGGACCTGCCCGGCAAGCAAAAGCTGTCCCGCCTGGCCCTGGACGAGAACGGCCGCCTGGTCGGCTTCTGGAGCGCCTCCATCCGGCGGCGGACGGCCCACACCCACCGAGTGGCCGTGGATCCGTCGTGGCGGCGCAGCGGTCTGGGCCGGCTCATGTTCGAATCGTTCCGGGAAGCGGCCTTGTCGGCGGGCTGCGAGGACATGACGATCAGCCTGACGTTCGCCAACGACGCCGCCCGCCGGTTTTACGAGGCCCTGGGGTATCGGCTGATGTTCGGTGTTGACCTCGAGAAATTCGTGGCCGCCACCGGTCGTCCGGGACGGGTCGAACACGACCGGGTACTGGAGGAGGGCCGGGCCTACGTGATCATGCGGCGGTCGCTCGGCCGGGAGGAACCATGAGAATCATCGCCATCGGGGCCCATCTGGACGACATCGAGTTGGCCTGCGGCGGGACGCTGGCCAAGGCCATTGGGGGCGGGGCGGCGGTCAAGATGGTGGTCCTATCAAAGTCGGGCTACACCTATCACGACGGCCGGGTGATGCGCCTGGACGAGACGGCCTTAGAGGAGGGCCGCCGGGCGGCGGCGGTGTTGGGCGTCGATGACCTGATCGTGCTCGACTGGCCGGCCAAGGACATCCCCTACCACTCCGAGGTGGTCGAGCCCCTGGACGAGCTGATCACCGACTTCGGGCCGGACCTGATCTTCGGCCACTGGCCGTTCGACACCCATCAGGCGCACCAGTCGACGTCTCTGTCGACCATCTCGGCGGCCAGGTACTTCAACTCGATCCTGCTCTACGAGCCGATCACGCCCTCGGGACGGAGCTACATCGCCTTTCGGCCCCAGGTCTACTCGGACATCACCGGCTTCATCGACCGGAAGATCGAGTCCCTGAGGGCCCACCGGACCGAGTACCAGAAATATGGTGAGCGGTGGCTGGAGGCGGTCCGGGCCCGGGCCAACCACCGGGGCTTCGAGATGGGGGTCGAGTTCGCCGAGGCCTTCGAGGTCATGCGGCTGGAGCTGAAGGTGTGATCGTCACCATCCACCAGCCCGAGCACCTGCCCTGGCTGGGGTTCTTCGACAAGATCCTGGCCGCGGACGTCTACGTCTGCCTGGACACGGTCCAGTTCAGGAAGAACTACTTTCAGAACCGCAACCGGATCCTGACCAACAGCGGTCCGGCCTGGGTGACGGTCCCGGTCAAACTGAAGGGGCACCTGAGCGCCGGCATCGCGGACATGGAGATCGCCGAGGACGGCCGGTGGGCCAAGAAGTACTGGCGGAGCGTGACCCAAAGCTACGGCCGCCACCCCTTTTTCGCGGACTACGCCCCGGCCTTCGGCCAGGTGCTGTCCGGCGCGTGGACCGGCCTGCGGGACCTGAACCTGGCCTTGATCGAATTGTTTTTCGAGGCGCTGGGCCTGGACCAAAAGCCGGTCCTGGCCTCGGAACTGGGCGTCGCCGGCCAGTCCACGGCCCTGCTGCTCGGCATCTGCCAACGGCTGTCGGCCGACGTCTACCTGTCCGGGCCGATGGGGTCGGGTTATCTGGACGAGGCGGTGTTCGCCGACTCCGGGATTGAAGTCCGCTATCACCACTTCGAGCACCCGGTCTATCCCCAGCAGGGGCGGGAGGATTTCATCGACAAGCTCTCCGCGTTCGATCTTCTGATGAACCTGGGGCCCAAGAGCCGGTCCTATTTGCCGTCGTCGTCGACGTAGTCGTTACGAAAAACCCAGCCGGTCTCGGTCAGGCGGCGGGTGCTCTTGGGCGGGTATTTCCAATCCGGGATTTGACGGGCCACGGTGACCAGCCGGTCCACGGCCGGCCGGCAAAGGACGTTGAACAGCCGATTGACCGCCGGCCGCCGGCTGACAAAGGCGGCCTGCTCGATCACCTGGAAGCCGGCCCGTTCGAGCAGGAAACGGCTGGTGCGGCGGGTGAAGGCGTAGATGTGATCCTCGGCCGTGTAGCCGAGCGGTGTTGGCCGGCCGAAAAAGAGCCGGAGGATGACCCGGCCCATGGCCTCGGCCCACCGCCAGTGGGGGATGGGCGGCAGGCCGAGCAGCAGCAGGCCGCCGGGCTTGAGGCGGCTGCGCATGGCCAACAGGGCGTCGTGGGGCGCGGCGACGTGCTCGAGGACCTGGCTGCACCACACGGCGTCAAAAGACCGGGGCGGGATTTTTTCCAAAACGCCGGGGTCGAGGAAATCGCCCTGAAGGGCGCTCAGGCCCAGGCCTCGGGCGAACTGAACGGCCCGGGCGTGAATGTCCACGCCCCTGGAGCCGGGGCCGAAGAAGATCAGGGCCTCGCCGAACGAGCAGCCCACGTCCAGGACCTTCTTGTCCCCCAGGCCGTACTTGACCAGGGGCAAACGGAGCCAACGCCGGGGGGCGTTACGGAAATGGCGTTCGAATATGGCCTGATTCTCTTGAGGTGAGTACGGCCCCCTCTCCAGGCAGAGTTTTTTCAAGTCATAAGGCATGAAAAATGTCACCGTCCAACTGTGGTACGGGTGGCAAAGCTGGATAGTAGCATTGACACGTGATGGCGTAAAGAGGGTGATTAACAAGACGGAGAAACAGTCGGGCGGCCTGGCGGAGGTTTACCGCCGCCACAACCGATTGGAGCGCGGTCGCGGTTTCACCGTGTTGGGCGAGAAGCGAGGCCCAATCTTCGCCGAATGGCTGGGTACAGGGAAAAAAATACTGGACCTGGGCTGTCGTGACGGATCTTTGACCAAGTACTATTTGTCGGGTAACGAGGTGCTGGGGCTGGACATAGATGACGAGGCCCTGTCCTGTTGTGTCGTGACACCAAACCTCCAGACTCGATGCGTGGACCTCAATGGCGACTGGGGAGTCGAGCCCGGCGCTTTCGACGCGGTGGTGGCATCGGAGGTGCTCGAGCACCTCTACCATCCGGAAACGGTTCTGAATAAAATTGATGAGGTTCTCCGTCCCGGAGGACTGGTCATCGGTTCGGTGCCCAACGCCTTTTACTTCACCTATCGACTCCGCTACCTGTGGGGACGAAAAGCGGCAACGCCCCTGGCCGACCCGACCCATATCACCCAGTTCGCTTACGCCGAGTTGGTGGGAGCCCTCCGACGCCGCTTCCGAGTGGTAGACCTGAAGGGTCTCTCGCGTTGGCCGCGTTTCACGGACAGGTTTCCGAGTCTTTTTTGGTTCGACATCATGTTCTTGGCCCGCAAATCCGGCCGGGCTGAGTGAGCGGTAAAATGGTCGTCCTGGTCGTGGCCAAGATGGTCTTTCCGGCGCGGCTCGATCCTGGCCACAAGGACGTGCGGACTTTCGAGGCCTTGTCTAGGTACGTTGACCAGATCCACCTTCTGGTCCAGTCTCCGGACGGCCGGTCCCGGGAAATCAGGCGGGGCCGGGTCCACTATCACTTGATCGGCCGAGCCGGGCCCCGGTGGCTGGACCACGTCCGGTTCATCTCCCGGGCGGTGATTCGGGGTCGGCGTCTGATCCGGCGTCACGGGGTGGACGTCATCGACGCCAGCGAGCCCATCGGCGGCGGGGTGGCGGCGACGCTGCTGTCGCGCTTGACCGGGGTGCCGGCGGCGGCCGAGCTGCAGGGGGAACTGCTGGCCCTCTCGCCCCGGGACTTTTCCCGGTTTCGGATCTGGCGGACCAGGGCCATCACCCGGCTCATCCTGGGCCGGGCCCGGGCGGTCCGGTGCGTGGCCGGCCGGATCAGGGACCAGGCCCTGGCCGCGGGCGTGGCCGCCCACAAGCTCTTGGTCGTGCCCTCGCGGGTGGACACCGGGTTTTTCGACCCGGCCCGCTGGAGCGAGCGGGGCCGGGAACTGCGGGCCGAGTGGGGCTGGACAAATAATCCGGTGGTCGTGTTCATCGGCCGCCTGGTGGCCCACAAGGCGGTGGACGACATCCTGGCCGCCTGGCCCCGGGTGATGAGAGGCTTCCCTGAGGCCCGGCTGCTGCTGGTCGGGGACGGGCCGTTGGTGGACGAACTCGGACGACAGGCCGAACGGCTCGAACTGGGCAACAGCGTCCGTTTTTACGGCCGGGCCGAATTCGACCAGGTGCCGGGGCTGCTGGCCGCGGGAGACGTCTTCTTGTCGCCGTCGCTGGACGAGGGCCTGCCCCGGACGCTTCTCGAGGCCATGGCCATGGGCCTGCCGGCGGTGGTCACCGACGTGGGCGGCAATCCCGAGGTGGTCCGGCCCGGGGAGACGGGATTCTTACTTCCGCCGCGGCGACCGGACCTGATCGCCGACCGAGTCGGCCGGCTGCTCGAGGACGGGGACCTCCGCCAGAGGATGGGCCGGGCCGGTCGGCGCCGGGTGGTCGAGGGCTATGGCTTCGAGGCCGGCATCGAGTCGTTTTATCGCTTTCTCCAGGCGGCGGCCCGGTGAGCCTGAGCGTGCTTCGCCTGTCGGCCTGCGTCCCGCCCCATCCCGGGGGTCAGGAGCGACACGTGGCCCGGCTGACGAGGCGGCTGGCGGTCTTAGGCGTCCGGCAGCAAGTCTTGTTTCAGGTCGGCGAGCCGCCGGCCGGGGCGGCGGGTTCGCACCAATTGGCCTGGCCGAACTGGTTGTCTCGGATCGAGTCGCACACCTTGCGGGCGGCCCACCTGGGGATCAGGAGCGCGATCAGACTGCAGAGCCTGCTGGCCGCCGGCGAACGCTTCGACGTGGTCCACTCTCACGGCGACGCGGCCGAGGCCCTGGCCGGGGCCCGGCTGGCCCGGCGGGCCGGGGCGGTCAGCGTCCACACCATCCACGCCGGCCTGCCGCCGGGTCGGGTCTACGGCTGGTGGGCCCGTCGGGCCCTGGGCGGGGCGGACCTCGTCCTGGCGGTCAGCGACCCCATTCGGGCGCAGTTGGCGGCCCTGGGCGTCCCGCCGTCCCGGGTGATGGTTCAGAGCAGCGGTATCGAGACCGCCCGCCTGCGGCGCCGGGACCTGGAACGGGAGGCGGCCCTGGCCGCCCGGCTGGGACTGACTCCCGGCGCCCCGGTGGCCGTCTGCGTCGGCCGCCTGCATCCGTTCAAGGGCCAGGAGTACCTGATTCGGGCCGCCCGGCTGCTCCTGGCCGACCACCCGGACTTGAAGGTCGTCCTGGCCGGCGACGGTCCGGACCGGCGCCGTCTGGAGGGGTTGGCGGCGGCGCACGGGGCCGTAGTCTTTGCCGGCGATC